>NZ_LARE01000004.1:0-75048 GCF_000980245.1 Odoribacter sp. N15.MGS-14 | reverse complement strand
AACCCGTCAGGCAGAAAAACACCGACAAGTAAAATAGCAAAACCATTAATAGTAAGGATCTGATTTTCATCATGTTATATTATTTTATCTGATATTGTTCATCCATTCAAACTTAACTCCTGAGTTTATAGAAGAAAATACAAGGGTTATCTTCTTCCTGTATGGCAAATCCCACCTCTCTCAATTTGTTCAATTCTTGCCCGGAAACGCTTTCGGGTATCTGTTTTACAAAATTCTTTAACACGAAATTAGGAACTGTACCGACCAAATAATCCCCATCTGTCGTACAAATCCCCAGGAGAGGCAGATATTTCTGTTCGCCGGCATCATTATAAAAGTAGCGTCTACCCGCATTTTTCCGCTTATCCACCAAAAAATACTGATTCTCACCCGCTTCATTCAATAAAATATAATCCCTTGTTTCACAAATACTTTTGAAACCCGCAAAATACCCCTCTTCAGAAACGTTAAAGTAGGTCATTATTGAAAAGTCCGTTTCGGCATTCAATCTTTTTTCGGATAAGATTTTTTTATCCATCCGGATAGAAATAATAGGAATCAAACTGGAATCGGTACAAGTATATAGCTTATTGTCAAAAGGAAGAAGCATCTTTATCGTGTCATTATTGAAAGCAACGGTTTCCTGTCCCGTAGGCATGGCCGTATTTTTAGTATGAAGTGAAGATCGACACAAAAATTGACGTATTCCTGTTTCGATATTAATCATGGAATAGGTTTGATTAAAGTTATTATAAATATAGTTATTGCATAACAACTTATCATTATCTGCCAAATAAGCGGTATGAGCCATGTAAAAGGAACGGGATGGGTATTTTTTCATATAAAGGTAAGTGCCGTCCAGGCGATAGGTCAACACTTTATCCAAGACTTCATCCACGATATTGATTGTATGAAGAAAAGGATTGATAAAAATAGTACTTATACGTAGATATTCTCCGGCTCCCCGCCCTTTTACTCCTATGGGATACAAAAATTTTCCAGAATAATCAAAACACAAAAGCCGGTCATTGTCATGTATAAATATAAGGCTATCAGACACTAATAACCGGTCTATACGAGACAAGACACTACCGGAAGTAGTTTCAAGAGGAACAATCCGAAATGAATCCACCTCAATATTCTGCCCGTTCACCAAAGGTTCCTCGTCATATCCAATTACCACTTTCAAATTCTCGTACAAGTGGTCCCCTTCACTACAGCTCAAACACAAACCGATAAAAATTAATAATATAATTCTGATTTTCATTCTATAGTCAAATTTGGGAAACAAAGGGACGGGGGTAATGTTTCATACATAACACCAGAAAATTGCTCAAAATGAATAAATCACAATACAAGGATTGCTATCTTCCTGTATGCCGGAAAATTCTTCTCTCATCCGTTGTATCTGTTTGGGATACTTCTCTTCAAAATTGACATATTCATTTCCTCCTTTCAAATACGTACACATATCCGAGGCACTGACAGAGGTTATTATATAATCCGAAGTGATGTCAATCATACGCCCAAAGGAAATAAAATACTTTCCGGTATAAGCCGTCAGTTCACAAACCTGAGACTCCCG
Organism: Odoribacter sp. N15.MGS-14; assembly: GCF_000980245.1. NCBI lineage: Bacteria > Pseudomonadati > Bacteroidota > Bacteroidia > Bacteroidales > Odoribacteraceae > Odoribacter > Odoribacter sp. N15.MGS-14. Next base: position 73,463 of record NZ_LARE01000004.1, on the reverse strand, counting down.
ATTGTTCTTATTATACAGGCACAAGCGATTCTGACCGGCTGCCAGCACCCAATAAATATAGAAATCCGGAGTTTCCTGGAATTTCTCTATGGTTGTAATATAATCCGGATTGCGTGTATATTCTTTGTACTCATCATATGAAAGTTGTTCCGCTGGCAAATGAAATTTTCCAAAACGTACCGTATGGTCAACACACATATCCTTCCCCTGGCAACGATAAATGTTAAAGTCTGTAGGTGCTATATAATACAACGAATCCTGGTATGTGGAAAGCGAATGGATACTGGCCATTTTACTTTCCCAGCGGGAGTCTATTTTCATATACTGACTTTCGATTTCGTACCGGGAATTCATTGCCCACAAATTGTATGGTTGGTTTTTATCTTGCGAATAGTTGCCCATATATCCGATGTAGCCGTTTTCCAATGAGACCATTTTAACAAATGCTTTCGGAAGACGGATAGTCTTTACCAAGCGGTATCCGTCCACATCAAACACCAATAGCTTTTCGTCTATTCTTGACAATAAATTCAAGGTCCGGTTCCGGGAATTGATAAACATATCGGATAATTGCAAATATTCTTCTGCCCCGCGTCCTTTCCTGCTTATTTTATGCAACAATTTACCCTGTAAGTTAAAAATATAAACCGCTTGCTCAGGAGAAAAGGTGGCGACATACAGACGGGTTTCGTAAAAGATGACCTTATCAATCTCTCCTATCAGAACCGAGTCGTTTGTTTCCAAAGGAACAATAGTACAATCTTTTAACAAACCCATTGTATGAACATCCTTCATCTCTTGAGTGAAATCGAAATGGATGCAACGAGACACTCCAGATGGTTTAGTCCGACAACCGGATAACAAAATGATAATGGCAATCATTACCATACAACTTAACTTTTCCATGATGAAAACAACATTATTTCTATTTCTTATCCTGTCTTCCCCCCCTTTTTATGGTTAAACAAACCCAATAAATATAGACATCTATTTATATCGTATATCCCTTTTCATTATTTGATTTATATACTTAACAAATATTATTCTATATTTCTGAAAAGAAGACAGCCAAAAGTCCGAAAAGGGTAGTTCGGGAAATGATTTTTACAAATAACGTTATTTTTATATAAAATCAACCCATTGATGAAATTAATAATTATATTCAAAATAGGTATACCATTGATATTTAACGACTTAAATATATTCAAAAAACAATTCTCAATTTGCATCCGAGCGAATACGGCGGTAAATCGTTTCGTGGGAAATATTCACATCATTGAATTCTGTCAATACATCTACCCTATTTTCATTAACCGAATCGCCTCTACGATACCCTCGTAATCGTCGGGATGAAACCAACGGATATCGTCGTCGCGCCGGAACCAGGACAATTGTTTGCGGGCATACCGCCGGGAGTTGCGCTTGATCAGGCGGACGGATTCGGCATAATCGGTCTTTCCCTCGAAATAATCGAACAGTTCTTTATAACCTACGGTATTCAAGGCATTCAAATGACGCAAAGGCCACAACCGCCGGGCTTCATCTTCCAGTCCTTCCTCCAGCATCAGGTCTACCCGCCGGTCGATCCGGGCATACAACTCTTCTCTTTCGCGGTTCAAGCCGATACGGACAATACGGAATCCCCGGTCTTTGGGGGTGTTTTTCCGTAGCGAAGAGTAGGGTACGCCGGCCATGCGACACACTTCGACAGCATGGAGCACCCGTTTTCCGTTGTTCAGATCGACCTGTCCGTAAAATACAGGATCCAATTCTTTCAGCATCTGCCGGATACTTTCCAAACCTTCCCGTTCATATACCTCCATCAGCCCGGTTCTCAATTCAGGAGAAATGGTCGGAATATCGTCTATACCTTTACATACGGCATCGATATACAGCATCGATCCACCGGTCATCAGGACCACTTCCTTCTCCTGAAATAATTCCCGGATCCGCTCCAAAGCCTGCACTTCGAATTGCCACGAATTATAATAATCGTGCACCGAGATCGTTTGAATAAAATGATGCCGAACAGCAGCCAATTGACCGGGTGAAGGCACTGCGGTCCCTATCCGCATTTCTTTGTAGATCTGCCGGGAATCACAAGAAATGATTTCCGTACCGAACGTTTTGGCGATACCGATACTGAGATCCGTCTTTCCCACTCCCGTCGGTCCCAATAAAACAAGTAATGTTTTCATCCTGACTGATTTTCATGACAAAGGTTACAAGTGTCCGCATTCATTTTCGTGACCCTTGTAACCTTTGCAACCAAGTAACTGAAAAAACTATAGTTTATCTATATAATCATCCAGACTTTCATAGCGGTCGTCATACCCATCGTCGTCGCCATAACTATCGTCCCTATAATCGTCGTCTTCATCACCGAAGCGAAAATCTTCGTCATCGTCGTCTCCTCCCCTTCTGCGGCGTCCGCTACCACCGAATTCCTCCATAAAACTATCGTCATATTCGTCGTCGTCTTTATCGAAAGCCCAATCTTCATTGACATCGTATTCCGTCTGATGAGGCAATTCTCCTTCGCAATAGACACACAAGGGCAAAACATCGGCAGAATCCCCGATATATTCCCCGGCATATTCGACTTTCAGATACTGATTGGCAAAGAAATCATATACATATTCCAATTCGATGCAACTGGCATTCACCACTTCACGGATGGTCGTGACATCCATCACCAGCGTATTATTATCTTCTTCATCGTCGGCCGACATTTCCATCAGAGCAATTTCTTTTCCCCGGTTTCCCATTTTATCCAAAGTGAAAAAAGAGGCCATCTGTGAACCGTCGAAGTTCAATGTTTCCACCAATTTATCGTGCAACTGCTGAAAAGTCTGCTCACCGTTAATAGCTATTTCACACCTAAAATCATTACTGTCTGGTTTACTGATCTCAAATCTGTAGTCCATATTATTAAGTTTTTATAATCCAAAACTAGCAATACCTATGCCGGCAACAATTCCCATTAATACTAAAAGTAATACCACGACCACAACCCCCGCAATGCAGATGGAAATAATCCCGCACACCCGGCCTGCATTCACATTCTTGAATGAAGACTCGGTATATTCATCCGGCGACTGCAAATACAGTTTCCGTTGTCCCCCGGCCAAGACTACGGCAATGATCCCCAATATCAAACCGAAGAACCCGTAACACCAACAAAATATCAGGGACAGAATTCCCAAAACCAATACGACCGTCGCATTGGGCAGGTCCTTTTTCGCTCCATTCATTATTTCCATAATACACTGATTATTAAATTTATATTCTGTTTCCTGTTTTTACCTTCCCTCCTCATTTCTTCTTCGGTTTATCGCCTGGTTCATTAAAGCAAATATGAAATTAAAATTATTATCAAACAAACAAAAACGACATTTTTTAACAACCCGGCCAACATTTTTTTCATATCGGTTCCTCAGGAATAAATTCGAGCTTAGGATACGACGACAGGCCGATAAGGTTACAGGAACAAGCATACAAATCAAATCACCTGCCCCATTCTTATAAACCGGAATACATAAACGAGGAGAATCGTAGCGACACAACAAAATCCGGTTCCTTTCAAAAAGCCGGCAGAGATCTTTCTGATCCCACAACAACGTCCGATCAGAAGCAGGCCGAATGCGAAAAGGGGAACTATTCCCGGCCAGCTAACGACCGCTGCCTGTATATTTCCTTTTAACAGGAGTAACAGCGCAGTCTGAAATCCGCAACCAGGACATTGGATCCCCCAAATCTCCCTGAAAAAACAGGGCAACCGATGTGCCTCCAGCCATTCGATCATGCCGTTATACGCTTAATTTCCCCGGATTACCCCTTCGAGAATATCCATCGCTTCTTTCACCAGATTGAGGTTGGCCTGAGTCCCCATATGTCCGATACGGAAAACTTCTCCTGCCAGACATCCGTAGTTTCCGCCGACCACCAGGCCTTCGGCCCGCAAACGTGTATCCAGGTTCTTCCAGGATATTTTCTGCGGAACGTAGACTGCCGTCACTGTAGGAGAAGGTACAGCATCCATTGCCGGATATAATTTCAATCCCATTTTAACGATCCGCTCCCTGCAATATCCGGCCACTTTCTGATGACGTGCGATCACTTTGCCCAATCCTTCTTCCAGAATCAGTTCGCAAGCCTTATTCAACTGTGCGGTTCCTTGCCAATAAGGAGTATAAGGGAAATAAGCATTTTTTACCGCTGTACGGAAAGGTAAGAGGGCATCGTACCCCACATATCCTACTTCTTCGATTATTTCCCACGCCCGGTCGCTCACCGACAAAAAAGACATCGAAGCCGGTGCAGACAAACATTTCTGCGAAGCCCCCAGACAGAGGTCGATATGCCATTCATCGGTTTTGACTACGCTGCCCCCTAATCCGGAAACCGCATCTACATATAATAAAGGTACGGCATATTTTTCTTTTAAGGCCCCGATTTCAGCCACGGGATTCATCGTCCCGCTCGGCGTCTCGTTTTGTACCATCGTAATCATTTTCGGCTGGAATTCCCGGATAGCCTTTTCAATCAGATCAAAATCGGTAAAGGTCTCGTCGAATCCGAATCCGACCGTCCTTACCTCACAACCGATAGCCTCCGCCATTCCCCCCATACCGTAACCGAAAAGCCCGGTCGACAACACCAACACTTTATCCCCCGGCAACAAACAACTCTTCAAAGCACTCCAAAGCGCCAACATCCCTTCACCGGTTTGTATAACGACACTATTTTTCGTCTGCATGATTTTACGCAGCGATTTTTCAGTGGCCTTATACAGCTCGATATACTCTTTTTCCAGGTCGGCAGAACCGAAATTCTCCTGTCCTGCCTCCAAAACTTCCCGGGATACAGAAACAGGTCCCGGTACCATAGGAATTCGATATATTTTCATCGTTTAAAGTATTTAGTAACTAAAGTAAAAACATACAAAAATATTCTTTTCACCTGAAATAACGCTAAAATAAAAAGAATGATTCAAAATTATCCATATTTCATGATTTTTTCTAATTTCGCATCATATGCAGTAACCCGAAAACGACATAGTAGAATTGAAAAAAGGAAACAAAGGTTTTCTGGCACAGTTTTTCGTTTTTAGTTGATAAATAGTATATATTTGTAGCTTGAAAAGTTATAGTCAAAAATGTTAAAAACGGAACAGGTAGTAAATAAAATTATTGAAGCGCTGGAAGATAATAAAGCGCACCGGATTGTAAAAATCGATTTAAGAAAAATAGAAAACTGTTTTTGTAGTTTTTTCGTAATATGTCATGGAACTTCCGGCACGCATATTGCAGGGTTAACCGATGCTGTTGAAGAAAAAGTGAGAGAAGATCTGGATGAAAGGCCTTTTCATATCGAAGGATTGAATGCAGCACAATGGGTAGTCGTCGATTATGGGGATATTGTCGTACACATTTTTGAAAAAGAATTGCGCGACTATTATCAATTGGAAGATTTCTGGGCAGATGCACAGATCACCGAAATAGCCGGAGAGCCGGAAATGCTCACTTATTCCGGTTATCATACGACAAACGGAACAAATTGAAAACAGTAAAGAATACAAATATTGCGAACATACCAAATGGCAGACAACAACGAAAACAAGAAAGACGGAGGATTCAATTTTCCTCCAGTAGGGGGAGGTAAAAATATCAAAGCTCCGAAATTCAACGGATATTGGATGTATATCATACTGGCAGTCATTATTATCGGATTTCAATTTTTCAATATGAATCCCGATCCGGTAAGGACAACCTGGCAAGAAGTCAAGACTAAAATGCTCGAAAAAGGTGATATCGAAAAGATTACGGTCATCACGAATAAAGGGCAAGCCCAGGTATATATGAAGCCCGATAAGATCGAGAATTACTCCCAATTGAAATCGCAGGGGTTCAAAAATTCCAGTCCCGGTCCTCAGTTTTACTTCTCACCGGGCCCGTTGGAAACTTTTTCCAAAGAATTTTCCGAGCTCCAGGAAAAGACTCCGGCAGCAGCGGATATCAAGATCGACTATGATCAGGAATACGACGGTTGGGGAAACCTCTTCTCTATCTTCTTCCCGATCGCTCTTTTGGTATTTATCTGGATTTTCTTCTTCCGCCGGATGAGTAAAGGGGGCGGAGGTCCCGGAGGAGTCTTCAATGTCGGCAAATCACAGGCCAAGTTGTTCGATAAGGACACCCACATCAAGATTACCTTCAAAGATGTAGCGGGATTAGCTGAAGCCAAACAAGAGGTGGAAGAGATCGTTTCTTTTCTGAAATCTCCGGATAAATATACCAAATTGGGGGGTAAAATTCCGAAAGGAGCTCTCTTAGTAGGTCCTCCGGGAACCGGAAAAACGCTGATGGCGAAAGCTATGGCCGGCGAAGCCAACGTACCTTTCTTCTCGATGTCGGGTTCCGACTTTGTGGAGATGTTCGTCGGTGTCGGTGCCTCCCGTGTCCGGGATTTATTTAAACAAGCCAAAGAAAAAGCGCCTTGTATTATCTTTATCGACGAAATAGACGCCATCGGCCGGGCCAGAGGTAAAAACCCCAACATGGGCTCGAACGATGAACGGGAAAATACGCTGAACCAGTTACTGACCGAGATGGACGGTTTCGAGACCAATTCGGGGGTGATTATTCTGGCTGCAACCAACCGGGCGGACATTCTGGACAGCGCCTTGCTTCGTGCCGGACGTTTCGACCGCCAAATCTATGTCGACCTGCCGGAATTGAAAGACCGGGAAGAAATTTTCAAAGTGCACCTGAAACCGTTGAAACTGGCCGGAGATGTGGATATCCCTTTCCTGGCCAAGCAAACGCCGGGTTTCTCGGGAGCCGATATTGCCAATGTCGCTAACGAAGCAGCTTTGATTGCAGCCCGTAAAGACAAAAATGAAGTTGAAAAACAGGATTTTCTGGATGCAATCGACCGGATTGTCGGGGGGCTGGAAAACCGTAGTAAAGTAATAAAAGTAAGTGAAAAGAAAGCCATCGCTTATCACGAAGCCGGCCATGCTACCGTCTCCTGGTTGCTCGAACACGCCCATCCCCTGTTGAAAGTGACTATCGTACCCCGGGGTAAAGCTTTAGGAGCAGCCTGGTATCTTCCGCAGGAACGTCAGATCACGACAAAAGAACAACTGCTGGATCAAATGTGTTCTGTATTGGGAGGACGTGCAGCCGAAGAACTCACTTTCGGTCAAATCTCTACCGGAGCACAAAACGACCTGGAACGGGCTACCAAACAAGCCTATGCGATGGTTACCATTTTCGGTATGAGCGAAAAGATCGGTAACCTGAGTTATTACGATTCCAGTGGTCAAAGCGATTTCAGTTTCACCAAACCTTATTCGGAAAAGACCGCAGAACTGATCGACAGTGAAGTAAAAGAACTGGTTGAAAATGCTTACAACCGAGCCAAAGAATTACTTAAAACTCATCAGGACCAACATCGGCAGGTTGCAGAGTTATTGCTCGAACGGGAAGTTATTTTCAGTGACGATCTGGAACGCATCTTAGGGAAACGCCCCTGGAAAGACGATGAAGAAGAAGAAACGAAGGAAGAGAAAACAGTCGAAAATGAAATAAAATCGCTATGAACGATTGGGTAGTTATTTTCGAAACCGGCCAGCTCTACCGGGCAGAGCTGGTTAAAAGTTTGCTTAACGATAACAACGTAGAAGCAGTGATTCTGAATCAGAAAGACTCCTCTTTTAAAATAGGAGCGATCGAAGTCATGGTTAAGAAAGAAGATAAAGGGAAAGCAGCAGCAATCATAAAATCAGTCAATTGTGAATAATTTCGGTAAACGGGCAATCAGCGGATTCCTATTTGTGGTGATACTAACAGCATGTATTTATATACATCCATTTTGTTTTTTTGCACTTTTTTTTATTATAAACATTATCGGATTACTTGAATTCAGCCATATGGCAGAGGTGATTCATATCCGGGTCAACCGTACCATGTGTATCCTCAGCGGGAGCCTGCTTTTCATTTCAGGGTTCATTCATAACTATTTCGGTTATAAAGAAGGTTATCTGTTTTTCTTCAGTGCCACATTCTTTATGGGGATTTGGGAATTGTACCGGAAGAGTACCCATGCTTTTCAGAATATGGCTTTCGGGATTTATGCTCTGTTTTATTTCACCCTGCCCTTTACTTTGCTGATTTACCTCCCCTACTTGTGTACGGGCAGGTGGCAACCGGATATTATCTTCTTTCCTTTCTTATTGGTATGGTTCAATGACACTTTTGCTTATTTATTCGGTTCGAAATTCGGAAAGCATAAATTATTTCCCCGTATTTCGCCTAAAAAATCCTGGGAAGGAACCATCGGAGGCGGACTCACGACACTGGTCGGCGGATTGCTTATCGCTCCCCATATCGAAGGTTTGTCTTATATCGATACCACCGTTATCTCGGCCATTGTCATTGTATTCGGTAGTTTCGGTGATCTCGTAGAATCGATGTTCAAAAGATGCATCGAGATCAAAGATTCGGGACATATCATGCCAGGTCACGGTGGGGTATTGGACCGATTGGATTCGATTTTGTATGCTTTGCCTGTAATCTTCGTATATATCGCCTTTAAATTCGGTTGCTGACCTATAGTAAACCGAATTTATTCGTTCGGGATATTAGCTTTTAAATTGAAAATTGATACCTTTGCGAGCTGATACCGTATAAATATTTAAAGTTAAAAATATGACCATACATAAAGCTGGATATATCCTGTTATTGAAAATTTTAATCGTGCTGATTATCCTTAATCTGGCATCTTTTTATTTCATCAATAATACCTCTATTGTCTATACAATTCTGGGGATTACGGTGGTTATGTATCTTCTTGTCGTCAATTTTTTCCGTTTTCCGAACCGGGTGATCATACAAGACGACAACACGATCTTAGCCCCTGCCGATGGAAAAATCGTCGTGATTGAAGAAACCGAAGAACCGGAATATTTTAAAGACCGCCGTCTTCAAGTCTCTATTTTTATGAACATTTTCAATGTACATATCAACTGGTTTCCCGTAAACGGTGTGATCAAGTATTTCAAATACCACAAAGGCAATTTTGCAGCGGCTTATCTACCCAAATCCTCGACCGAGAACGAACGGACTACCATCGTTATCGAATGTAATAACGGTAAGACCGTCCTGATGCGTCAAATTGCAGGGGCTATGGCTAAACGTATTGTCTCTTATACTCCTGTCGGAGGACAGGCCCGTCAGGATCAGCACGCCGGTTTTATCAAATTCGGTTCGCGGGTAGATCTTTTTCTTCCTCTGGGTACCCAAATAGAAGTGAAATTGGGACAAAAAACGACCGGTTCTCAGACGATAATCGGAACCTTTAAATAAATTTCAGATTTACGGACGACGATTCGGATGACTTTTCCCATCGGAAATCCCAGTTCTAAAGTCACAAATCAAATTAATCATGTCAACACAATCAGCAGTAAAAGTGGTAACCACCCATGTTTTATCGGAGATGAAACTCAAGGGTGAGAAAATCAGTATGCTTACTTCATATGACTATTCTATGGCCCGTATCGTCGATCAGGCAGGCATAGATGTTATCCTGGTCGGCGACTCGGCTTCCAATGTAATGGCAGGCCATGAGACAACCTTACCGATCACCCTCGACCAAATGATTTATCATGCCGCTTCGGTAGTCAGAGGAGTAAAACGGGCATTGGTTGTTGTAGACATGCCTTTCGGTAGTTATCAGGGAAATAGCAAAGAGGCCTTAAACTCAGCCATCCGTATCATGAAAGAAACGGCTGCCGACGCCATCAAACTCGAAGGAGGAGAAGAAATTCTCGAATCTATCCAACGTATCCTGTCGGCCGGAATTCCGGTTATGGGCCATCTTGGACTTACCCCCCAGAGCATCCATAAATTCGGGACCTATGCCATTCGCGCCAAAAAAGAAGAGGAAGCGGAAAAATTGGTTCACGATGCCCATCTCCTGGAAGAAGCAGGTTGTTTTGCCATCGTGCTGGAGAAGATTCCGGCAGCTTTGGCAGCCAGAGTCGCCCAAGAAGTCAGTATTCCCGTCATCGGTATCGGTGCCGGTGGCGGTGTAGACGGACAAGTCCTGGTCATCCACGATATGCTCGGTATCAATCAGGAATTCTCTCCCCGCTTCTTACGGCGCTATCATAACCTATATGCAGAAATCAGCGGTGCTGTCGGCAATTATATCGCCGACGTAAAAAGCGGTGATTTCCCGAATGAGAGAGAACAATACTAATAAAGTTATAGGCTATAAGCTAAAAGCTAAAATGTTTATCTATCTTTTATTTACTTTTAGCCTATAGCCTTTAGCTTACAGCATCTAGCTTATAGCATCTAGCTTATAGCATCTAGCTTATAGCCTATAGCCTTTAACTTATATCTTTTATTTATGTTAGAAGTTTTATACGAAGATAATCATATCATCGCCGTCAATAAGAAAATTTCGGATATTGTACAGGCAGATAAAACCGGAGATACCCCTTTGAGCGAAGAAGTAAAGGCGTATATCAAGAAGAAATACAACAAACCGGGAGAGGTTTATCTGGGTATCCCCCACCGGGTGGATCGTCCTGTCAGCGGTGTCGTGATTTTTGCACGCACCAGTAAAGCCCTCACCCGGCTGAATAAAATGTTCCAGGAACACGAAAAGGAGATCAGCAAGATCTATTGGGCTATCGTAGGCAATTTGCCGGCCGAGGATCATGCCGTACTCACCCACTATCTGATGCGTGATCCGGAAAAAAACAAATCGCACGCTTACAACCAGCCCAAAGCCGGAGCCAAAGAAGCCACCCTGGAATACAAACTACTCGGAAGTTCACAACGTTATTACCTGCTCGAAGTGAAGCTTTACACGGGCCGGCATCACCAAATCCGGTGCCAATTGGCTAAGATCGGTTGTCCGATCAAAGGAGATCTGAAATACGGTTTTCCCCGTTCGAACGAAGGAGGAGGGATCAATTTGCATGCCCGTTCGATCACTTTCAAACATCCGGTGAGCCAGGAAATGATTACCATCACGGCAAAACCTCCTTTGAACGATCCGCTTTGGAAAGTATTCTATGAAGGAATGAAAGAATAAATTTTCTCTATCGGCTCATAGAAACATAAGATCGGAATCTTTACATTCATTGCAGATATTCTTTTATTTTTGCAAATAAAAGAATAATATGAATCAATAAAATGGAAAGACTATGAGTGAAATTATTTGCCACTGCTTTGAAGTAAGCAGAGAAGAAATTGAAAATGCAATTCGTGAAAAAGGATTAAAAACCGTTGAAGAAGTAGGCGAAGTGACGAACGCAGGAACCGGTTGTGGCGGCTGCCAGGAACAGATACAGGAGATTCTGGACGAAATCAATGGGAAATAATCTCCCTTCCAGCAATAACAAAATATCCCGGATAATGAATTTTCATCCGGGATCTTTCTGTTATTGTGTCGCTGAATAACTTTTAGCGGTTCAACCAGTCCCGGAACTCGCGAATGCGGTCGGCACTGACGATAGCTTCTATATTTTCAGGAGGCAAAGGAGATAAACCGATTTTTATGCGGTTGTTGGAATAACGGATCATTTCTTTGATAGCAGAAAAGCTCACTATAAACTTCCGGTTGATCCGAAAAAAGATTTGGGGATCCAGGCGTTCTTCGAGTGCAGCCATCGTCTGATCGAGGATATACCCTCCCCCTTCATGGGTATATAACATCAGGTATTTTCCATCGGCCATAAAATAAGCGACTTCTGCCACCGGTACGGATTTGATCTTCGTTCCGATCTGCACCAAAAAGCGCTCCTGAAATCGGACCGTCCGGGGTGCTTTCTTTTCTTTTGCAAACCAATTCCGCACTTTTTCCAACGCCCGCAGTATTTCCTCTTCGTCAAAAGGTTTCAGGATGTAATCTATTCCCTGGCTCTTGAAAGCTTGCAAAGCATATTCATCATAAGCGGTAATAAAAATGACAGGAGCTTTGATCTCTACTTGTCCGAAAATATCGAAACTACGTCCATCTCCCAAATGAACATCGCTGAAAATCAAATCTACCTGATTTTCTTTCAGCCATTGTACACTTCCCCGTACAGAATCCTGACGGGCAACGATTTCTATTTCCGGTGCCAACTTTTTCAGAATACTTTCCAATTCACGGGCAGCCAAAGCTTCATCTTCAATAATAATTGCAGTCATATTGAAATATAGGATCGCCCGAAAATACGAAAAAAGGACTTGCCTGCCAAGTCAAAGTTTTTTATTTTATAAAAAAAACGGTAACAACCGTATTTCTTTACCATTTTTACTGTTGTTACCGTTTTATCCGTTGTTACCGTTTCAACTCAACCCTAATTATTCAATTCCGGATTATTCTGAATCGCTTCTTTCGGATAAGGAATAATATACTTGGGATCGTCCTGCCGGATCGTAACCGTAAGCGAATTCCAATCGGCATCCATATAGTTTTTTATAACCTCCGGGCGGGTTGTTCTACGAAGATCGAACCAGCGATGTCCTTCGAATACCAGTTCCCGGGCCCTTTCCTCCATGATATCGGCCAACAATTGTTCCTGATTCATGGTTTCGATCTCTGCTTTCCGTTCGTTATAATAACTTTCAGCCAGACGCTTCTGAAGCAAGGTCAACAGATATTCTTTGGCTGCCGGCAGTTGTCCTTCGCGGTGAGCAGCAGCTTCGGCAGCAATCAGCCAAAGCTCTGCACTCCGGAAAGTGACCTTCTCATTCTTATTCCCTCCTTTATTACAATACCAGGTTCCGTATTTATCGACCAAATAATTTCCCAGCCGGGCATCTACATATTTATCTCCCTCTTTTATCTGATTAAATTTTCCGCTGATATTATCCAATACGTACATATCTTCTTTCATTACGGTACTGGATACCGTTTCCAAAGCAAGTATCGCTTCTTTCGACGTATAAGTCCAAGGTTGGGCTTCGGTAGTCGTCAGATCCTCCAGCGGACAAGCCGCCAGCAGACTTTCGGCTGTCTCCTGAGCCTGTTTCCAATCCTGATGATAAAGATATACCCTGGCCTGGAAGGCTTTCAGCGCTTTCTTCGAAAACCGGTACAGATAAGCACCCGTCTGTTGCTCCACCTGCATATATTTCTCCGCTTCCTGTAAATCGGCGAACACCTGTTCATATACCTTTTCCACAGTAGTAGGTATAAACGACTGTCCGATATCGATCTTTAAAGAAAGCGGAACGGCTTTATCTGTTGCCGCAGTAGCCGGATCATACCATTTGGCATACAGATTGATTAAATCGAAGTGAACAAAAGCCCGGAGACAATAGGCTTCAGCCAGCAATTGCTCGCGGGAATCCGTCGTGACATCCGCCCTGGCCTCCATCACTCCTTCGATAACCGTATTGGCATAAAAAATCATATTATACATAGCCGTCCAGGGATAAGTCTCGGTTAAAGGATCCGGATTCTCATCGTTCAAAGTGGCCAAGTCAATGTAATTATCGTAAGACAACCCATACAAATCCGGAAATACTTCATCGGAACGTACCATCAGATAGCGGCGGTATTGGGGATAGGTACTATAAGCCGTAGTCAGAAGGGCCCGATATTCCGAAACTTCATCCGGAATCACCTTTCCGACAGGATCGACATCGACATAATTACATCCTCCCATTCCCAGTGAAAAGACAGCGATCAATAGGATATATATTCGTTTCATATTTTTATATTTAGAGTTAAAATGTCAAATCGATTCCACAAGAAAAGGTCCTCGCCAACGGCTGGGTATAAATATTCCCATAGGTTTCCGGATCGAAATAACCTTTATAGCTACTACCGAACACAAAAGGATTACGGGCTTCAAAGCTGATGCGTGCAGAGGAAAAACCGATATGTCCTAAAAGCCACTCGGGAAAAGTATATCCTAAACGTATACTATTGATGCGCATATAACTCATCTTCTTGAACCAATAGTCGTATTTCCGGTAAGAATTACCGGGATCGAGCATACCGAGCCACTGATAAGCCCAATTCTCCTCCCCTTCGGTATAAGTACCCATGATACGGGGATATTTACCGGAGGTATTATCCGGAGACCAAATCTGTGACATCCGGCGGGAATAATTCTGTCCCGGTGAAGTCTGTACCGGATTATAGAAAGGTTGTTCCTGCACGGTCTGATCCAACACAAAAGAAGCCGATACGGTCAAATCGAAATTCTTGTAATAAAACCGATTGATCCAGCCACCGGTAAATTTCGGTTCGGTCGTACCTTCGTAGGTAAATAAATTACGATATTCTTCTGCACTCAGGTTACTTTTCAGGAAAGGAATCAGGCCTCCCATCATATAACCGTATTCCAAACCGAAAAAGTCATTGAAAGAAACCTTTTCCCCCTGTTTATTATAAAACATCTGCAATCCATTTTCATCCAGCCCTGCGGTCTTCAGCGAAAATACAGCACCGACAGAATAGCCTTCGCGTGAAGGTTCATAGGAATTATCCCTGACATTGAGCCGATTGATCTTACTCTTATTATGCGCCAGATTAAAATCCATCACCCACCGGAAATCCTTTGTTTTCACATTTACTGTAGACAGAGATAATTCGTATCCCCGGTTGGTCAATTTCGCCCAGTTCATGGTCGAATAATCGAAACCGTTCTCTCCCGGCAAGCTCCTCATACCGATCAAATCATCACTCACCCGTCTGTAAACATCGGCTGTAAACGCGATCCGGTTACCGAGCACCGCCACATCGAGTCCCCCGTTCCAGTTGGTGGTTTTTTCCCAACGCAAATATTGGTTAGGGGGAGACGATACGATAATATTGGACTCGGAATTGTCCGGTAAAACCTGGGTATTGTCCCATTCCCCGACAACCAATGGAGAGGTATCTTTATCGACATTTCCCTGAACCCCATAGGAAGCTCTCAGTTTCAGATCGGACAACCAGTCGACATCGCTCAAAAATGCTTCCCGGTTGATATTCCAGGCACCGGAAACAGCCCATAAAGGCAAGTATTTGTACTTCCGGTCTACTCCGAACATATTGGAACCGTCATACCGTAAACTTCCGAAGAAAGTGTAACGGTTATTATAAGTATACGAACCGGTCATATAGACAGAAAGGAAACGGTCCTCCGTGAACGATTTACTATACTGTTCAAATTCGGCATTATCCATCTGGGTACTTCCTTCAGGAAATACCAAAGGCTTCGTAGTCAACGAATTCGGATCATAACCGAATCCACGGGTCATCAGATCTGTCACCTTGCTGCGACGTAATTCTATACCGGCCATATAATTGACAGCATGTACTTCTCCGAACACCTGATTGAACTCACCTTGCAATTTCCAATGATATTGATTCATATCTTTGGTAGAATTCTGTATAATTCCTCCGTCGGGCAAAAAATAACTGCCATCGTTCCCTCTTGTTTTTTCGCGATATTTACGAACATAATAAGTTTCTTTAGCCGCCACCTTTTCTGTCGCAGTATGATCCAGCTGCATAGAAAACTGGGTTTGTAGTTTTAGCCAGTCGGTCAGCCTGTAATCTAAAGTAAACAAAGGCTTTATAGAGCGATTTTTCAGCGTATAATCCGTATTGTCCACCTCTTCCAGGTAATTGAATTTCACATAACGGCCACTGTATCCTTCGATATCAGGGTCATAAATATAGTCTCCTTTTTCATCGGTCAGCTGCAAGTAAGGATTGGCATTACGTGAATAATTGGCGGGATTGATAAAAGCATCCCCATCCGTCAGATAACCGTTTTTCTTACTGTCGTTCAAAAAAAGAGAAACGCCGGCCTTCAGGTTTTTAGCCAGATCGAAATCGGTTTTCAAAGTCAGGTTGTAGCGTTCGAAACCGGTTTTACGAGTCGTCCCCTGCTCATTGTAATATCCGCCAGAAAAATAATAAGTCGCCTTATCCGATCCTCCTGAAATGCTCAGGTTATACTGTTGGTTGACTGCATTCCGGTAGATCACATCCCCCCAATCGGTAGTTTGTCCGCGCAAAGCATCGATAGCCCCCTGTGCCTCGGAAGAAATACCGTTGAACCCATTTTCCCTCAAAGCATCCAATTGCCCGTATTTTGACAGCAGACGGGACACTTCACCATAGTCGCTCCGGTAATCCAGATCGGAACGGGAAGCCAATCCCAACTCGAAGTCCACTTTCTCAGACGAATTCATCAGATTCAGTTTGCCCAAATCAGGTTTCAATGTATAGAATACCCCACCGGAAAAATTCACCCGTAGTTTTCCCTGCCGGCCCTTTTTCGTCGTAATCACAATCACCCCGTTAGCGGCCTTAGCTCCATAAATAGCTGTAGCTGCCGCATCTTTCAATATAGTGATGCTCTCGATATCTGCGGGATTGACCCCGCCGATCGAAGTATTCTGCAGTTCATCGATATTATCCTTATCTCCAAAATCCTTGGGTATATCGTTTCCTTCCAGGATCATACCGTCGAGTACCCACAACGGATCGGTACTCCCCGACAGAGAAACCGTACTCCGGATCCGCATTTTAGCGGGAGCTCCGGGCGCACCGTTCGTCGGTGTCGACATCAAACCGGCCACCTGTCCTTCCAGCATCTGATCGATACTGGCCACTCCGATACTTTTAATATCGTCTGCCTGTACAGTAGTAATAGCCGAAGTAACTTTCCGCTTTTCTATCTGCTGATATCCCGTAACGACCACTTCATCCAACTGACTCACTTCTTCCTTCAGGCGGAAAGTAAATTCGGTCTTTCCCGATATATCCGCTTTTAAAGCCTCGTATCCGATAAAACTCACCACCACATAACGAATCGAAGCAGGCAAGGTCAATTCGAATTTTCCGCTTACATCCGTCACTGTCCCCGCAGGATTATATTCTTTAGCTTCAGGAGCATCCGGATTGATAAAAACCGTAGCACCGGGGAGAGGTTCACCGCTCGCAGCCTCGAGCACTCGCCCGGTAATCTTCCGCATATCCTGTGCCCACACCACCACAGGCAGGCATAATGTTATTAAGATCAAAAGTTTACGCATCTATATTTATTATTTAGGTTTGTATGTTATCTTATATTCAAAGCCTCTTTAATCCGCACAACCAAATCTTCATAATGTTGCCGGGTTTCCGCATTTCCTGCATTCCGGTTTCTTTCTGCCAATTTTAATACCTGCAACATAACTCCTCTCTTCACCGATACAGCCTCGGAAACCCGTCCCATAGAAGAATATTGCATATTGCTAAGCCGGGTTTCAGGCTGTTCGGGGAGCGTGAAAGCAGCTTCCCGGGCTGCAAAACCACAACAATAACCGGTATGCAAAGCTTTTTTGGTCGTTTTTTCCACCGCTTTATTGGAACTGACAATGATAGCATCGATAAAATTCTTTTGGGTCATTCTTTCATACAAAGACAAATTACGTCCCTGTAGGGATCCCTTGAAAACCACCTGGTATAAATCGGCAAACATTTCTTCGGGTGTATACACATTTTTCTTTCCCTTCATCGCTTCGGCTTCGTACATCCGCATCAACCGATCGTCTTTCAATAAATCATAAAAACAGGCATACTGTAATTCCCGGGCAGTATTATAAGGTGAATATTCTACTTCCTGGGGGGAAGTACGAACGGGAAAACTCTTCTTCCAGACATCGGCAGCAAACAACCATTCAGGAACGGTAAATACTTCTTCGGATAAATATTTCACCGCTTCTTTCTGCCGTTCTTTCTCTACCGGTACATAGCGTTCCAGATCATCTCCCATCACCGGATTATTGATATAGAAACCTCCGACATTCGCAGTTACATGTCCGGCATACATTTTCCATTGATTGATCACCGCCATCAATAATTTTCCCGCTTCCAGATAACCTTGTCCTTCTGCTTCGGTCCATGCTACAATATTCGGCACAATCCGTTTCAGATTTTGTATACCGTAGCGATTAGCCTTGATCACATCGTCACCGAGGTCCTCATCCTGCGAACGGGGATCAATCGGATCTTTAGGGTCCTGTTGTTCGCCGTACCAATACATCTTGTCTCCGGAATGTTTCGTAATCCATTGATTGAGTACAGGTAATTCTTCGTGCGGATCCTTTACATCCAGCCAACGATAAGCCCAATTTATCGCAAATTTATCATATACCCCGATCACCGGCGTAATTCGTTCTACCTCATCTTCGGGTTGGGCCACGTAATTAAAACGGGCATAATCCATAATCGAACTAGCCGTCCCGCCCATCCTTGCTGTGAAGGTCTTCGAGCGCAACGAATCTACCGGAAAAGACGAAGAAGCTCCCATATTGTGTTTCAATCCGAACGTATGTCCCACTTCATGGGAAGATACAAAACGGATAGCACTCGCCATATAAGCATCATCGAAAGTATTCGCTCTGGCCCGGGGATCGATAGGCCCGGTCTGTACCCGCATCCAGGTATGTAACATCGTCATCACATTATGCCACCAAACGACATCGGCTTCGATAATCTCTCCCGAACGGGGGTCGACCACAGAAGGTCCCATGGCATTCGCTTGCTGCGAGGCCGCATAAGTAATCACCGAATAACGCGCATCGTCGATATCGAAATCAGGATCATCGGTCGGAGCATCCTTCGCTACAACCGCATTTTTAAAACCGGCAGCTTCAAAAGCTTCCTGCCAATCAAAAACACCGGCTTTAATCTCCTCCCTCCATTGAGCAGGAGTTGCCGGGTCGATATAAAATACAATCGGTTTGGCCGGTTCTACCAACTCGCCCCGTTTGTATTTCTCTATATCCTCCGGTTTCGGTTCCAGCCGCCAGCGATGTACAAAATCACGGGTTTCCACCGCCTGTTGTTTGTCATTGAAATAAATGTGAGGAGTCGTAAAAAATCCGACTCTCCGGTCTGCAAAACGCGGAGTCATCGGCACCTTCGGCAACAATACGATATTCGTTGTCGTTTCGACTGTCAAGGGTACCGACTCGGTACCTTCCGTAATCTGGGTTGTCAGAAAAGCTTTTACTACAATATTCTGAGGAAAAGCTTTCATACCTCCGATCCGGGACAATTCTTTTTTCACAGAAGCTCCCAAAGAAATACTATTGTATAAATCGTTAAAGCTCTTCTCACTTCCGTCGAAAACTTTATTCACCTTGATCAAGACGGCAGAAGAATCGGGCTTGAAGGCTTCTATCGGAAACTGTTCGATCACAGCTTCACGATAGTTGTCCTTCACCGAAAGGGCTATAGCATCCCCCTCGGGCACACTGACACGGGGATTCCACGTTGTCACCCACACTTTATTAAGCACTGTATCTTTATGAAAACGGATCAGCTTATCTTCGTAAGCCATCCCTTTATTTAAACCGGCATCGTTCAATTGATAAGGTACACCGGAAACTTTATTGACAATCAGGAGATCACGGTTCATCAACGAATCGTCGATCTCGAAATACCAATCCTTCTCTACCTGATGAATACGAAACATACCTTCCCGCGTCTTTGCCTTCTTCACCAACTCATCGTATTTACTTTCAGAAGTTACGACCGAATCATTTTTTACGGATTTTCTTTTATGCCATCCCCAGGCATAAGCATCGGAGACTGTTCCGGTAAAACAGAGTGCGAATAACGCTACAATTAAATTTGTTCTGGTTTTCATCATATAGTTTATTCAGTATTCATCGATATTTATGCAGTTTACAATATTATCGGGATTTTTTATAAAATGAAAAAAAACCAGAATGAATCCCCCGAATAAAAGTATGAAACACGATAAAAAAGGAGTGAATTATTCAACCAAAGGTAAGCGGCAGATAAATTTCCCTTCCTTTATCTCATATTCCGGCTGAACGTCAGCATAATAACGATAAATTTCCTGAATACTCTCCATACCGACTCCGAAAGATGCCTCCGGCATATCGGTCCGGGGATGATAGGAATTTTCTACAATCACCGCTCCAACTTCCGCATAAATATCGATATCCAAAGGATATCTATGAGTAATTTCATTGTACTTAAGTGCATTTTCGAAAATCAATTGCAGACTCATCGCCGGAATCCTCCCGTTTACCGTTGTCAAATTATCGGCCAGGTGCAGATTCAATTGTTCCCCGAAACGTATTTTTTGGAGAAAATAATAGTGGCGGATAAATTCAACCTCTTCTTCTAATTTACTCAGGTTTTCTTTCCGTTTTTCCAGCACATAACGATACACTTTCGACATTTCCAATATAAATTTCCGGGCTACTCCGGGGTCGGTAGTGATCAAGGCACTCAAAGAATTCAAAGCATTGAATAAAAAATGAGGATTGAGTTGATTTTTCAATTGTTGCAAATTCAGCCGGATGGCTTCCTGTTCGGCCTTTTGCCGTAAATCGTATTCTTTCCGCCACCGCCGTTGGGAATAAGCAAGCAAAACAATAAAAATCACGACTGTAAACACGACTATCCACAAAGCATACCGATGGAAATCGGCCATAGCTTCCTGATTATCCAATTGCACCACGTTAATGACGACCGTACATTTCTCTGTCCCCACCGTGAGCGGATAATAAATCTTATCGACAGGCAAGAGTAAAAACTGCGAAAAACCGGTAACATGGATCCGCTTATTCTCCCCGACGACCTGTTTTACCCTTCTTCTTTCAAGCGAATCGAGAAGCCGCATCCCCAGCCATTTTTCTTCGGGATGGGCGACAATTACCCCGGAGTCGTTCAGGATATAAGCATAATTCTTCCCCGCAGGTAATAAGTTTGAAAAATAAGCATGTAAATGATCCAAAGCGATATCGATCCCCAATGCCACCTCCCCCTGCCGCCCGTATAACGTCCAATAATAAGTGGAATCTTCGGCATACAACCCTCCATTTCTTTCCTTTGAAGGTCCGGCTTCACTCTCCCGTATACCGGAATCGGTACAAATCGTTCTTTTCCCTTCCGTTTCGAACCAAATTCGGCTCACCTTATTATCCTGTCGGATCAATAAGGCAATCAACTCTTCGAATTGTTCCTTCTGATAGCCCCGTGTCGCCAAATAATCCTGCATACTTTCAACCAGCTCTGCCGTCTTTTGGAAATCCTGCCGGATCAGTTCCGTCCGGTACTCCCCCATCTCTTCCACCACTGAATAATGCATCCGATTCACCGTCTTGTCCATCTGTACACTGACTAAGCCGATAGCTCCGGAAAATAAGATCAACAACAATATTCCGGCAACAATTCCGTTTTGCTTATAAAACATGTCTCCGCTTTTTTATTTATTCTCTAAACAAAAATAGGTATTTTCTACGGGAGATATCCTATAAAAGAAAAGGGTTATCGAAATTTTCCGGCTTTAACAGAAAAACCTAGAATTATTCTGTCGTTACTTATTCGTCTTCGGTGTTCGTGTTCGGGGACCATTGGAGCGGGAACGAGGGTCCGGTTAGGTTTTCCGAACGCTCGACCGGTGGTGTCTGACGAGCCTGCGAGGAGTTCCGCCGGTCAGTGAAGGAAAGCCTTAACGGACCGGTCCAGGCGAACCGGTCCGATGGCACAAAACCTGGAATCGGAATAGAAAGAAAAAATAAACCTACTATAAATATGAAAAAACGGAGCATTGGAAAAAGGGGGAATTAAATCGGTCTATAAACTCCTATCTGTTCACTTTATAAACTTAGCCGGCACGTCGGTCAATTCTTCATGCCGCATTTCCTTTGCCAGTATTTTCCCGTCCGGCCCCACTAAAATAATGTGAGGGATTCCCTTGATGCAATAAGTCGTAAAAATATCCGTTTTTGGAGGCAATAACAAATGATCCCAGTTACTATGATCTTCTTTGATAGCTGCCAGCCACAACTCTTTCTTCCGGTCATCCGATACGCCTAAAATGGTAAAATTTTTTCCCTTAAAAGCTTCCAATGCTTTTCTCAGCCACGGTGTTTCTTCGCGACACCAATGACAATAAGAATCCCAAAAATCCACAATAACATATTTACCTCTGAAATCACTTAATTTGATCGGATTACCCAGCGTATCCCGGCCGGTAATCTCCGGGGCGACAGCACCGATAGCACATCCCGCATAACGGTCGAGCTGAGCGTTCATCAAAGCGATATAAGGAGTCTGCTGAGCTTCCGGTCCAAAATTTTTCTGGTATTCCCTTTCCGCACCGATATTTTCTTTAGTAGAGAAATCTTTCCGTCCGAATAATTTACTGTAGTACAAATAAATTCCGAACGGATTCTCCATATTTCCGTCAACCGTTTGTCTCACCAACTGATCTTCGGCCATCTGTGCCTGCTCATAATAAGGCATAGACTCCTCTTTGATCCGGGCCATTTCCTCCCGGTCCTCCCGGTCGCGGGCAGCAAAAAACAAGGCATCCAACGAATCCAGCAACCGATCGTTTCTGACAACGGCACAGGCTTTCAGAAAATCCCGATACTTATCATTTAAGGCAGACCCGGAAACTTCCCATACCACTCCTCCCTTCTTAACAGTTGCAGGTTTTACCTTCAGATTACCGGCCTCGGCAAATACCATTCCTCCTTGTCCGGGCCTGAATCCCAGAAAGAGCATTTGTTTTTTCACACGATCTACCGTAAAAGTAAATTTACCTTCTTTAATTTCAGCCGAATCGATCGGATCGAACAACCCATAATAGGCATTCGTTATTTCCCCGAGATAGATTTTATTTTCCTTTATATCTCCGATCTCTCCTTCAATCCGCATGCGGTTGGAATGGCATGCCCCTAACAGGCATGCTATTCCAATGATTAAGTTTATTATTTTCATCACTTTCATATATTAATCTTGTTTTTCCACCGTCGCTACCACCTCATCACAAAATCCTGCTTTGGTATAAAGTTTTTGTGCTGCAAGTCCACCGATATTATTCAATTTATAAACAGCAATTCCCCCATTCGGAGCCGGAATATTCCCGTCTTTAATGGCTACTGTCAACTGTATCATGGTAGCATTCGGATTCTCTGTCGTCGGAGCAGCTACTTCCGTACAATCTACCCCATCGATCACATAATGCTCTTTTGTACCGTCGATAATCACTCCCTCCGAAGCCGTTTTCACATTAAAAGCATAAACTTTATCCTCGCTGACATAGAAAAAGATATCCGAAATTCCTTTCGAATCCATATTCCAAGGCATGTAATTGTCTACCTCTGCCTTGTTTCCGGGTATCATCGCCGTAGCGTTGTATAATCCGGGATAGGCTGCTCCGGTTAATACCTGCTTTGACAGAGAGATAAAATCATACGTCCAGTCGTCATTAAAAACAAATTTATAGGTAATCAAAAAATATTCATTCTTATTTTTATCTCTCATCAACGCCCATACTTCATTCAAAGTCGAATTCATACTCCCTGAAAGTACCAATTCTACCCCTTCTCCCATTGCTTTGGGATCAAATTTCGAAAAATCGGAATTCGCCCCACCGATAAAACTAAAATACCCACCGCTTTGGTTGATCATAAAACGCCCGTGCAGGTTATCATAAAATAAGGGAGCGGCATAAAACGGATAGCCTGTCGGCTGTGCGACATAAGATGCTGCCGAATAATCCTGAGGAGCCGACAAAAATACAATTTCCGGATTCCATACGGCTGTTTCCTCAAAACCATAGGCCCGCCCGTGTACTTTCCCATTCACCACCAGATAATCACTCCCCTGGTCCGTACAATAACCGTCGATCCCGATGTCTCCGGTCATGTCTTCACCCGAAAAGAATTTCTCTTTCATATAAGCCTTCCGCACAAACAAATCGGGATCGAGATATACGCCTCCCGTATTATTTTTTGCAGTAACGACGACTGCCTTATAAGGTCTCGGGTTACGGGCATAAGGTTTGATCAGGATGATTTTTCGGGACTGCTCACTGAGTTTCTCTCCCTCATTGATTTGAGTATAGATCTTTTCGTATAGGGTGATACCGTCTTTCTTTAACATCACCAGATCATACTCTCCACTGGTTTTACATAACATCAGGGTGCCTCCTGAATATTTACCGATAGTGGTAAAACTGGATTCTTCGATCACATAAACACCGGTTTTATTGTCGGTCACTTTAAATTTTAAAGTAGTTTTCACCCCCGGTAAAACATCTGAGATCACCACATCCAGATTTTTTTCAAAAGACAAGGTATCGGCGACAGACTGTTCTTCATTGTATTTATACCACACATAGGAAAGATCCGAGTTTTCGCCGAATTTTGTCGTCACTACCGGAGCGATGGTCAATTTCCCTCCCACTTCGATCTCCTGATAATCTTTGATCCCCTCAATTTTAATCTCATCGATATCGATATCTCCGTATCTGGATTCATCATCCACACAAGAGAACAGGATCAACAAAAATAATATTCCTATATATTTCAATTTTTTCATAGCTATCTTCTTTTTTAATTAACAACCCATAGACTAAGGTACATTCCATCCTTGCATCACTTTACCGGTTTCATCCCTGATTTCACTCCCGGTAATGATCTTATACAATTTTCTGGCATAGGGAGTGTAATAATCTTCCTCGTAAATAATGCCATAATTACCATATCCACTGCCATAAGTATCTTCCCAAAAATCATGTCCGGTCATTTCAATGATCATCATATGCTTTTTTTGGGAATATTCACCGAATAATTTCTTAAACGCAGTCATATCTCCATAATAGCCTTCTCCCTCAGGCTTTTTCAACATATCGGCAATGAGCAGACGAATCTCGGACTTATCGGCATAGGCCACACCCAGCTCACCGGTAGCAACCAGCCTCAACGTAAGAGTCACCGGTTTCTGTTTAATAGCCGCATCCCCTTTAATCAACCGCACAGGCATTTTATAAATAAATTCTCCGGCCGGGAACTCATAGAATTCAGGAAGTTTTTCATAATGTATACCTTCTTTGGCATCCGTTCTCTCCCCGACCACCTCGACTTTAAATTTCTGCGGTTTGGTCAATACATTTCCCAACATCTTCACATCTACGGTCGTCTCCAGAATCTGATCGGCCATCAGCAAGGAAACATACAGACTATCCCGGGTATCTGTCACAATGGAATAATAGATATCGTGCATATGCTCATCGTATACCATCCGTTCATTCTCACTACATGCTAACAGGATCACTGAAGCAAGAAGAAAAAATATCTTTTTCATAACGCTTAATTTTTAATATTCCCAAAATCGATTTCTACTGTCGGAATAGGCAAATTATACACCGCATTCACATCTTGATGAGCGATATTATTTTCAGCCCCGATAGTTTCCATTGCTTTCCGTTTATAATAGAAGAACATTTGTCCCTCACCTATAAATTCCCGGCGATATTCCTGAAAGATATAACCGGCTAAATCATCGGTCGGCGCAATACTGCTTAATCCCCGGTGATTTCTCAATTTATTGAGATAATCATAGGCAGCCTTCCCTTGAGCACATTCGGCAGCTATCAGATACAATTCGGAAATTTTAAACATCGGAATATAGTTTACTCCGGTATATTTCTTCAATACGAACGAACTACCATCGGAATACGGGGTAATCCAATAATTTCTGAACTCATTATCCAGTCCGGAACCATTGAAAATATTCGTTTTTCCTTTTGAAGACATCGTCAATATATTAGAAGTAGAAGAAAAACTCTCGGTAAAATAAATATCGCTATTGTCTTTCAATTTCTGCACATCCAATGTGAAAATCAACTCTTTATTGAACATCGGATCGGAAGTAGTAGCAGCACTATTGGCCAATTCATAAGAAGCAGGACTTTCTCCGCCGGCTTCACCGATAATTTCCTTTGCTTCTTTCAAAGCCGCCTCTTTATCGTTTCCCCAAAGATATACCCGGGCTAAAAGTGCTGTCACCGCATAATAATTCATTCTTTGTTTCCGGTTATACAACGGATCGGAAGTATCGGAAAATTTAAATTCTTCTTTCCCTTTCATCAACTGTTTTGCAGCCAACAAATCCGTTTCTATTTTTTTCAAAACCTCTTTCACCGTCAACTGGGACTGGGCGATATTCGTAAAAACATCTATATAAGGAATAGCCAATGCGTCCAATCCTTTATTATTATTCATCGCAGCCGAAGGAGCGAATAAACGGAGTATATCGAAATGCAGAAAAGCCCGCAAAGCCAGAAATTCTCCTTTATACACATCATGTACCTCGGGTGAAGTAAAAACCCCTTTATTTTCGTCGATGAACAACATGGCCTGATTGATATTGGCTACAGCAGAAAAATGATTACTCCAAATAGAGCTAATGCGACTTTCCTCTGTTTTCTCGGTATACTTATATTCTGCTGCATTTTTGAAATTATGCTCATAACCGGAAGAAGTTGTTTTCAACGGACTGTTGTAATATTGAGCCAATACATCCAGGTAGCCGTACGTCAGATCTCTGCCGTAACTATTCGTACCGCACATCAATGCATAAACACCTACCAAAGCATCTCTGAATCCGGCTTCAGTACCGAACAGATCCTCTGCTTTCATATCCGCTTTCGGAGAAACGTCCAGCCAGTCGTTACAGCCGGTCAATGCCACAAAGAGCGAAAGAATGATCGTTTTATTTATTAATTTTTTCATAGTATTGTCCGATTAAAAAGTGATTTGAGCAGCCAGTGAAAAAGTCCTTGCAAAAGGATAGGAAGTACCTCTTTCCATCCGCACCGTGGAAGAAGTGAAAACATCGTTTCCGATAGCGGAGATTTTCAAGCGCTGAATCCCCCACTCTTTCAATTTCGCACTCCGGAAATCATAACTCACAGATAAAGCCTGAAGCTGAATATAATTTTCTTTTTCCACAAAGCGGGAAGTCGGATTAGTGACCGAAACATCGCTTACCTTTTTGAATTTTGCCACGTCTCCCGGTTCATTCCAACGGTCGTACAGAATTCGCCGGTCTCCGTTTTCGTTGGGATTTACATTCTCCACTTTGTCGACTAAGGTCTGATTGTAAATATAACCACCGTATTTATAATATAAATGCGCATTCAACTCCCAGCCTTTATACATAAACATCGTTCCGACCGTTCCATAAATTTTAGGATCGGAAGATCCCCAGGGTTTGTAATTTTTACTATCCCATTTATTCACTTTATTCCCGTTCATATCCAGGAATATTTCATCACCGGTAGCCGGATCGATTCCCAAAGATTCATTCACCCAGATGGTATTCTGCGACAACCCTTCTTTGTAACGGATCATCGGTTTGTTTTCCACTTTGGAATCCTGGTCGGCATTAAAGGCTGTCAAAGCTTTGTTGATTTTCTTCACTTTATTTTTATTGTGTGCCAGATTGAAGAAAATATCCCAGTTCAATTCCCGTTTGACATCCCGGAGTACCGTACCTTTTAAGGATAGTTCGACCCCACTGTTTTCTACTTCTCCCAAATTTTCTTTATAAGAAGAAAAACCCAAAGACGGAGCAATAGATACGTCGATCAGCACATCTTTCGATAAATCCCGGTATACATTGAAAGATCCGGTCAGACGACTATGGAAGATTTCGAAATCCAACCCTACGTTTTGTTTTTCTACCTTCTGCCATTTCAGGTTTTTATTTCCGAAAGCCTTCATAATGGCTCCCAGATAGCCGCTGTAAGAAATGGTATTGATCCGGCTATCGTTATAGGAATACATGGCCATGGCCTGGTAAGGACTAAAGTTTTGCCCACCGGTTGTCCCGATAGATCCCCTGATCTTCAACAGGTTGATCACGCCCCAGTCTTTCATGAATTTTTCGTTATGGATATTATATCCGACACCGACCGACCAGAAAGTACCCCAGCGGTTGTTCGAACCGTAAATAGACGAACCGTCGCTTCGAACAGAAGCATCCAACAAGAAACGATTGTCATACGTATATCCCAGGTTACCCACAAAACCGACCAGGCGGGTCACATCGAAACTACCTCCGGGTTTCGCCCCTTCCTGATACCCCGAACCGATCGACACATGATCCATGTTCGCATTGGGAAAACCGACAACGTAGATACTGGTATTGTCATACTGTTTTTCCTGAAGGTTATACACAAACCCCAGGTTGATAAAATGTTTTTTCAGGCTCTTAAAATATGATAAGATGACGTTAATATCATAACTGAAATCATTGGAAGTCGACTGGGCATAACTCCCTTTTTTCTCTTTGTCCAAAAATTCGGTATTTTCATAGGATTTATAAACATCGGTCTTTCCATTATCCACGCTTAACGAAAGATTGGCCTTCAATTTCAATCCCTGAATAATATCGTATTCTATCGAGAAATTATTCAGAAAATTATTAGAAGTCTGCTGATTTTTAGAAGGCAATACCGCATTGTACAATTCATTATACATGGTCTTCGAGGTAATTCCCCGGTCATAATATTCATAAGAATAGAGGACCTTTTTCACATTCCCGTTTTCATCATAAGGATTATAATAGGGATTATAATAGAGGTAAGAACTAAAACTTCCGTAAGGGGAATTGACCGACTTCAAATGATCGAAGGAAGCATAATTGGAGAATTTCAGGTTTTTCAGGTTATATTGAAGCCGGATCCCTCCACCGTAATTATCCCGTTTCGAGCCTTTCATCACTCCGACTTTATTCGAATAGAAAAGATCGAAAGCATAACGGAACGATTCGTTTCCACCTTCTGCCATTACGGTATGTTTATGGCCGACCCCCAATTCCCGTACCGGAATGGACAACCAATCCACATCATTTCCTTCCTTCACCAATTTCAGAATCCGGTTATATGCATCCAACTTATCATCCGTCCATCCGGGTTTGGAAGATTTTTCATACAATCCGGAACGCACTTCGTATTCCAGTTTTTCTTCTGCATTCATCAGATTATAATCCGAAAGATCGGCTATTTCGAAGTTGGCACTACCGTTATAAGACAACTGCAATTTTCCGGCTTTGGGAAGTACTGTCTCGATCACCACAACACCATTGGCAGCACGTGAGCCGTAAATCGCTGTAGCCGATGCATCTTTCAGAATAGTGATATAACGTACCCGGTTGGGGTCGAGGTCGAACACCTTCTGAGCGGTTACTTCGAAACCATCCATAATAAAAGTCGGCATATTCGGATTGTTTTCATACTCGGCCTTCAAACTACTGGACCCCCGGATTTCAAAATCAGGAATCGTATTCGGGTCACTACCCATTTCATTATTCACCACTTTAGTAAAAGAAGGATCGAGCACAGACAAGGTATTCAGGATATTTCCCGTAGAAATAGTCTTCAGTTCATCTCCGGAGAAGGTCTTGGATACACCGGTAAAGCTCTCCTTCTTCCGGGTAAAGTAACCATTGACCACCACCTCTTCCATTTCCGCCACTTCCTCGGTCAATATCACATTCAACGTTTCTTGCCCGGCATATCTGACCTCCTGTGGCTTCATGCCGACAAATGTAAACATCAATACCGTTTCTTTCCCATCCTCCGGAATGGTGATCGAATATTTTCCATCGATGTCGGTCGATACGCCTAAGGTCGTCCCTTTAATTACGACGGTCACTCCCGGTAAGACCGCCCCGCTTTTATCTTTCACCACCCCTTTCAGTACTTTCGGCCCGGCCGGTACTTCTCCTTTTGCACGAATCAGAATGATATCATTGTACAGCTCATACTCCAAATTCACTTTTTTCAATACCATATCCAACACTTCGCTCAATTCTTTGTCTTTAACCTGAACGGAAACCTGACCAGCTTCCCGCACCACACCGGAATTATACATCATTTTCATACCGGTTTGTTGTTTCACGGCATCGACAAATTTCTCCACAGAAACCTCTTTCAAGTCTAAAGTCACCAGCTTGCTTTGAGAAAAAACATGAGCCGATAAATTCAGGCTAAAAACAAAAATGAAAACAATACAACATTTGATAAACATCAAATTTTTCCTAAACCTCTTTAAAAGGCCCGGAAATCGGATCAGACGATTTTTTTTCATACCATTGTAATTTAGTTAAGTAATTAAGAAGACTTTCGAGATAACAGGATTTTATTATTATCTATTTCATAATGAATATCCTGGAGTCTTTCCAACACTTGCAGGAAAGTATTGATCGAATCATACCGTTCGAGACTACCGGTATATTTCAGCTGTTTCATTTCCTCATTCCGGAAAACCACTTCAGATCCGTACCAACGGGACAGTGTTTCCATAATTTCCTCCAGGGGCTTATCCCTGAAAACAAAAACCCCGTCTTTCCAGCCTACATATTCTTCAACTTCGACTTTACGACTGATTAATTCACCGGACCTTTCCAGGATAGCCTGTTCACCTGGCGATAAGATTACGCTTTTCTTTGTATGGGAAGTATAACGTACACAGCCTCTCACTAAGGTGGTATATTCTGCTTTATCCATGTATGAACTTATTCCGAAAGCCGTCCCCAATACGGTCACCTCTCCCTGAGAAGTAATTACCTGAAAAGGACGTCCGTCTTCGGCCACGTCGAAATAGGCTTCTCCTTCCAAATACACTTTACGTTCCCCAGCAGTGAACTGCACCGGATACTTTATTTTCGATTCTGCATTTATCCATACTTTCGTATGATCTTCCAACGTGATGTAACACTCTCCGGCTGTGGGCACAATCAATTCATTATAAGCCAATTCCTGTATTTGAGGCGTAGATCGGTAAGTAATCTTTCCCTCTGCATAACTAATCTGAGTCCCATTTTTTTCCAGTACCTGCATGGAATCCCGCTCAAGATTCACCGTCTCGCCATTTGTCAGTCGTAATATAGCTTTGTAACTCCCGGGGCGAATCGTCTCTTGCTGTGCCGGTGGAACAACTTCTACCTCCGGTAATCCAAGATTCAGTAACCAACTCATTCCTAAAAGTAAAACCACCACTGCTGCTGCAGTAAGAATCCGGATAATCCTCTTTTTATGACGAAGCGATTTTTGTTGCCTGCTGAATTTGCCGAAAGCTTTCCGGGCATCGTATTGTTTATATTCCTCCAGCTTTTCAGCCAAAATATCTCCCTGACTCAACTGCCGAAACACATTTTCCAAATTCCGATCGTTCAACATTTCCCGAAATTCCTGCTTTTCCCTTTTCTCCAATGTCCCGGAATAATATTTTCTCAAAAGAGTAACCTGTCGGTCAAATTTATCTTTTTGCATCTTAAAAAACGTTCGATTCTTTTTGCGGGAATCCGCAAAAAGAATAATTGCCAGCTGACCAATGACAATTGACAATTACCTGGAAGCTTCGCTTCCATTAGAAAATATTAAGAAAAGAAAAATGAGAAAGAGAACGAAGAATAGAATCATTGATTATCAAACAAATAAAGAAGAAACCACCGGTTTGGAAATATGTGGTCAATTGTCACGCGACAATTGTCAATTAACTAAGTGCCCGCAGGATCCAATAGCTTTTTAAACTTTACGAACTTTATGAACTTTCAACTAATTTAATCGAACGTTTTTTCGGTTCATTCAATGATAAAATGCATGAAGCAGGATTTGGTATGACAGAAATTTCATTTTTTTTGAAAAAAATTTACCTCATCTGTAAAAAAACGGAAATTGACAGGATTATTAATGGAAAGTCCGGGGAGCGAATGGGCTATCGAAGATTTTCAAATAGATTAAATAAAAGAATAAAAAATAGAAAAAGTCTTAGAAAAGAGGACAGGAATTATTGGAAAAATCAAAATGTCGGAAAAATCCCCCTAAAAGGTTGATTTTTCCGACATTTTGCATTCTATTTTGAAGAAACGAACTTAATAAACAGTCTTGTCTTTGTTTTCTTTCCACAAGCTGAATTCTTCTCCAGCCGTATCCTCTTTCTCATTCAAAAAGGGAATACTCCGATCGGCCTCGGGGAGGGCAATCTCTTTATAGATCAGGGAATCATCGAATCCGGCAAGTGCTGCATCTTCTTTTGTAGAGGCATAATATACCCGGGAAGGTCTTGCCCAATAAATAGCACCAAGGCACATAGGACAAGGCTCACAACTGGCATATATCTCACATCCCCCGAGTTGAAAAGTATCTAACTTACGACAAGCCTCGCGAATCGCATTCACTTCGGCATGTGCTGTCGGGTCACAATCCGGAGTAACCGTATTGGCACAAGCTGCGATAATTTTTCCCTCCTTGACAACAACAGCGCCGAACGGCCCCCCGGTCCCCTGTTTCACATTCTCTACAGCCAAACGAATAGCTTCTCTCATAAACTTCTCTTCGTACATAACCTCTCAACTAAAATTTCATATTTCCCGTCCCCTCTCTCTTCCACCTCTAACCTCTATTCTTTTTACCTCTAGTTTATAGCTTACAGCCTTTAGCCTTTCCCTTTTTTTCCTTTCTTCTCCCCCTCATCCGGCAACTTCTTACTATACCAAAGCATAAAAATCCCCGCCAGAATAAAAGGAATACTCAAAATCTGTCCCATATTCAAGGCCATTCCAGCTTCCCAGGGTTCCTGTACTTCCTTGACGAACTCGATAATAAAGCGGGCAGAGAAGATCAGGATCAAAAAAGCGCCGAAGATAAATCCCATTTTCTTCTTAACGTTCGTTCGCCAATAAAGATACATCAAAACAAAAAAACTAAACAGGTAACAAATTGCTTCATACAATTGAGCCGGATGGCGCGGCAATTCCGGATTCGGTAAATCACTATTCATGAAGCGGAATCCCCAAGGCATATTGGTCGGTAATCCCACAATTTCAGAGTTCATCAAATTTCCTGTCCGGATAAAAAAGCCGGCTAAAGCAATCGGAATCACAGCCCGGTCTAAAATCCAGAATATAGATTTTTTGCTGACTTTCCGTGAATAATACCACAATCCGGCTATAATACCTATTGCAGCGCCATGACTGGCCAATCCCTGATAACCGGTAAACTTAAATTCGGGCGAAAACCGTACAGGCAGGATCATCTCCAGCGGATGCTGGCTATAATAAGCCCAGTCGTAAAAGATACAATGTCCCAAACGGGCACCGACTATCGTCGCGATCGCTACATACAACCACAATTTATCCAACCAGGCCATAGGCAATCCTTCGGACTTGAACATTTTCTCTTCAACCTTATAACCTAAAATAAAGGCCACAGCGAACAGCAACCCGTAATAACGAATGGAAATACCCCCCAAATTGAAGATCTCGGGACTAATATCCCAATTAATAAATAAAGACAACATACATTATGATTTTCAATTTATGATTTTTGATTTACGATTCAGACTTACCATTGAAATCTGAAATCGTAAATCCTAAATCAAAAATCAGTCTATTCATTTTTCCCGTGACAGTTCTTATACTTCAGTCCGCTACCACATGGACAAGGATCATTCCTCCCCACTTTCGGTCCTACTTTCACCGGTTCGTGCCGAACCGGTTCACGGTTAGTGGCAGCAGCCTGAGCCTCCGAACGACTTTCCCGCAGTTTACTCAAATCGGTCCGTTTTTCTTCAGCCTCGCGTACATGCTCGGGTTCTTGCATCGGAATCTGCCCTTTCATCAGTGTAGACACCATCCCTTTATTGATCTTTTCCACCATAGTCTTAAACAAATTATAAGACTCGAATTTATAAATCAACAAAGGATCTTTCTGTTCATAAGCAGCATTCTGAACCGATTGTTTCAGATCGTCCATTTCGCGGAGATGTTCTTTCCAGGCATCATCGATATGAGCCAGAATGACCGATTTCTCGAAAGAACGCATCAAATCTTCACCATTCGTACGATAGGCCTTCTCCAGGTTGGTCACCACGCTGTACATCCGTTGACCGTCGGTAAAAGGAACGACAATATTCTTAAAGACATCTCCCCGTGTTTCGAATACATTCTTGATCACCGGATAAGCTTGCTGAGCGATATGTTCGACTTTACGCTGATAAGCCTCCCGTACGTATTGATACAACGATTCGGCCAATTCATTGGGACGGGCTTTCTGGAATTCCTCCGGATCCACTTCATAATCGACGGACAATACCCTCAATACTTCCATCCGGAAACCTTCCGGATCGTTCACCGGCTGGTATTCCATAACGATTGCCTCACAAACATCGTAAGTATTATTTGCTACAGCCACACCGATACGTTCTCCTAACAAAGCCTGACGACGTTGTTTGTAAATCACTGTACGCTGGGAATTCATCACATCGTCATATTCCAGCAAACGCTTACGAATACCGAAGTTATTTTCTTCCACCTTCTTCTGTGCACGTTCAATAGACTTGGTAATCATAGAATGCTGAATCACATCCCCTTCCTGATGTCCCAAACGGTCCATCACCCGGATTATACGTTCCGAGCTGAACAAACGCATCAGGTCGTCCTCGAGCGATACGAAGAACTGGGAAGACCCCGGGTCTCCCTGACGTCCGGCACGTCCACGTAACTGACGGTCGACACGACGGGAATCATGCCGTTCGGTACCGATAATAGCCAAACCTCCGGCCTCACGTACCTCAGGGCTCAATTTGATGTCCGTACCACGTCCTGCCATATTGGTAGCGATAGTCACCGTCTTCGATTTACCGGCTTCGGCAACGATCTCGGCTTCCCGTTGATGTAATTTCGCATTCAATACATTGTGTTTGATACCACGCAGTTTCAACATACGGCTCAGCAATTCGGACACCTCGACAGAAGTCGTTCCCACCAAAACCGGCCGGCCTAAATCTACCAAACGGACAATTTCATCGATAACCGCATTGTATTTCTCGCGTTTCGTTTTAAACACAAAATCATTGGCATCGATACGGATCACCGGACGGTTAGTCGGAATGACCACCACATCCAGTTTATAAATATCCCAGAACTCACCGGCTTCCGTCTCTGCCGTACCTGTCATACCGGCTAACTTGTGATACATACGGAAGTAGTTCTGTAAAGTAATCGTTGCAAAAGTCTGAGTGGCAGCTTCGACTTTTACATTTTCTTTCGCTTCGATAGCCTGATGCAAACCGTCCGAATAGCGGCGTCCTTCCATGATACGCCCGGTCTGCTCATCCACGATCTTCACTTTATTATCGAGTACTACATATTCTACATCCTTCTCGAACAAGGTATAGGCTTTCAACAACTGATTGACAGTATGTACCCGTTCGGATTTCATCGCATAATTCTGGATCAGTTCATCCTTCTTCGCCAATTTTTCTTTATCATCCTTCGTGTCCCGTTCGATCTCTGCAATCTCCGAGCCGATATCCGGGAGGATAAAGAATTTCGGATCTTCCCCTGCGGCTGTGATGGTATCATGTCCCTTATCGGTCAGATCGATCGAATTCAGTTTTTCATCGATCACAAAATATAAAGGATCGGTAATCTCCGGCATTCTCCGGTTATTTTCCTGCATGTATTCGTTTTCCGTCTTGATCAGGATCGCTTTATTGCCTTCTTCACTCAAAAACTTGATCAAAGGTTTGTATTTGGGCAACCCTTTATGTGCCCTCAGTAACAATACTCCCCCTTCTTTTCTCTTTTTAGAATCATCGCTGGCCAACAACTCTTTCGCTTCCTTAAAAGTCTGCATCACAAATTCCTGTTGCATTCTCACGAGGCGCTCCACCCGGGGCTTGTATTCATCGAACATCTGATCGTCTCCTTTGGGTACAGGGCCGGAAATAATCAACGGCGTACGGGCATCGTCGATCAATACGGAATCGACCTCGTCGACAATCGCAAAATTGTGCTTACGCTGTACCAAATCCTCCGGATTGATAGCCATATTATCACGCAGATAATCGAAACCGAATTCGTTGTTCGTACCGAAAGTAATATCGGCCATATAAGCCTGCCGACGCTGGGGAGAATTGGGTTGATGCTTATCGATACAATCGACAGAAAGCCCATGGAACATATAAAGCGGCCCCATCCACTCCGAGTCACGTTTGGCCAGGTAATCGTTTACCGTCACCATATGCACACCACGTCCGCTCAAAGCATTCAGGAACACCGGAAGAGTAGCCACCAAGGTCTTCCCTTCACCGGTAGCCATCTCTGCAATTTTTCCCTGATGCAAAACAGCACCACCGATCAGCTGCACGTCATAATGCACCATATCCCAGGTCACCTCATTTCCTCCGGCAAGCCAGGAATTGAAATAAATGGCTTTGTCACCTTCTATCTCGACAAAATCGTGAGTAACCGCCAAATCCCGGTCGAACTGGGTCGCCGTCACTTCAATTTCAGTATTCTCTTTAAAACGACGGGCGGTTTCCTTCATCACAGCAAAGGCTTTAGGCATCAATCCGGTCAAAACTTCTTCTACCTTTTTGTCGATCTGTTCTTCCAGCTTATCTATACGATCGTAAATTTCCTCCCGTTCTTCGATCGAAGGCCTTTCCTCTTCCACTTTCCGTTTGAGTGCTGCAATCTCATTCTCTTCTTCTCCGATATATTCACGTACTTCCTTTTTCATATCTTCAGCAACTGCACGTAATTCATCGGCACTGATACTTTTCAGCTTCTCCCACTCTGCATTCACTTTGGCCACAATCGGCATCAGTTCTTTCATATCCCGGTCGGATTTATTTCCGAACAGGCTTTTTAAAATATCATTAAAACCCATTTAATTATAAATTGTAAATTGTAAACAGTAAAATTTTAATTGACGACACTTCGTCAACCTTTCAGAAAATTGAATTTCCTCTCGTTTATCCGAGATAGACTACCCTCGTAAATCTTAATTATAATTTGCAGATTAAACCTCAGGAGCCCTGATCTTATGGGCAATACGACATAAGGATCCGATATTGACACGGACCGTTTTATCGAAAGTAAAATCATCGGCAAGCGCCTCGACGACGGGGATTTGAAAATAATCCGGAGGCAAACCGGAACAAAAAACCTGTTCCTCTTCTTCTTCTTCCAAATAAACAGATACGACCTTTACCGTATTGGTTATGATCAATCTACACCTTTCCCCTCTCAAAGACTCTCCACAACCCTGAGCCTTTAAAGGAATCGTTACGGCACAACCGGCCATAACATACAATGCAGCGATCAAATATCTGTTCATTTCCACAAGTGACAAATATAAGGGAAAATACAAGAAGTTAAAAATGTTTCCGAAAGAAAAATCAACAGATAAATGATCGGTAGCTTCCTGTGTATCCTAAAATGTAGGTTCAATTTTTTTTCATTCTATTCCGATTCCGGGTTTTGTGCCGTCAGACCGGTTCGCCCGGAACGGTCCGCCGGTCAGTGATAGAAAAAGGTAGACGACCGACAGAAGCGACCGGGTCCCCAAACACGATCACCGAAGACGGATTACTAACGAAATAAACCTACTTTTATAAGTCCTAATATGTATATAACGGCCCAAATAATACTTTTCTTATATTTGCCGGACATATGGGAATTTAATCCGTCACAAACATGAATAAAATCGTTGTAGCAATAGATTCTTTCAAGGGAAGTTTAAGTTCCCGTGAAGCCGCCGAGGCAGCAGAACAAGGTATCAAAACAATCTTTCCGCAGTGTGAAGTACTGCATTTTCCGGTAGCCGACGGGGGTGAAGGCATACTGGAAATCCTGACGGATGCTTTCCACGGCCATACCGTTCCGCTTGTCGCCCATAACCCACTTATGCAAAAAATAACTACACAATACGGTATCTCGGAAGACGGCCGCACGGCATTGGTAGAAATGGCAAGGATCAGCGGCCTGCCACTGTTACCTCCCTCCCGGCGGAATCCCATGCTCACGACCTCCTATGGTCTGGGAGAAATCATTGCAGAAGCCCTGAACAAAGGATGCCGGCACTTTATTATCGGAATAGGCGGAAGTGCCACGAACGATGCCGGTTTAGGCATGTTACAAGCTTTAGGATTCCGCTTTTTCGATCACGACAATAAGCTTTTAGGAAGCGGAGGACAAATATTATCGCGAGTCGCTGCTATTGACACCACAGCGGTTCATCCGGCTCTGTCCGAAGCCAGTTTCACCATCGCCTGCGATGTCGATAATCCTTTTTACGGTCCCCGTGGGGCTACCCGGATATTCGCCGGACAGAAAGGAGCAACCCCCGAAATGACAGAGCATCTGGAAGCAGGCATGCAAGCTATAGCTGCCGTTATCGCCCAAACTACCGGAAAAGACATCGGCCGGATTCCCGGCTCCGGAGCAGCCGGAGGAGTCGGAGGAGCTTTTCTGGCTTTTACGAATGCCCGGTTAATGTCCGGGATTGACTTGATCCTAACCCATCTTCAGTTCGGTAAGCGAATCCAAAATGCCGATCTCATCATCACCGGAGAAGGAAGTGCCGATGCACAAACGACTATGGGAAAAGTAGCTTACGGCATACTTCGGGAAGCCCGTAAACAAAACATTCCGGTCCTTCTGGTAGCCGGCCATATCGCAGATACCCCTTCCTTGTATACCGCAGGATTCAGTGGCATATTTTCCATCGCCCCGGGTCCGGTGACTCTGGAAAAATCCATGCATCCCGAATTTGCCGCTACCCACCTGCAACGGCTGATCACTCAGATTTGCAAGCTATTACAAGCTTTCAGGGTTTGATCTGATTCAAAATCAAATGACAGGCAGGAGTATATACCGATCCATGATCGAATCCCTGCAATTCATAAAGGGTGACTTTGTCGTTCCCCAAAGCTTTCAGTATAACTTCAAGGTGCAAATTTTCTTCGTAACGGGCTGTCATTTCCAACTGCCGGTCTCCGGTTATCATCACCAAAGGAGGTATCCCCTTACGTGCCCGATTAAGCGGTGCATAGCAATCGACAACAGGAATATCGAACGGGATATTCCGTTCCTTCCGAATCGTAAAATGAGTATTCGTCTGACCACTTACCGGGAAAAGTCCGGCCAAACGATCGGCATCTTCCCCGTACCGTGCCAGATAGGCTTTATCCAACCCCACCATCAGGGTGAGGTATCCTCCGGCAGAATGCCCGGCCACGTATACCCGGGCGGGATCTCCCCCATATTCCCCGATATGTTTCATCACCCAAGCCACAGCAGCTGCCGCATCGTCGATATAAGCCGGATGGGTAGCCCGGGGACTTAACCGGTAATTCACGCCTGCCACAGCTATTTTCCGTCCCTGAAAAACAGGCGGAATTTCCTTTCCCCCACCTTCCAATCCTCCCCCGTGAAACCAGACGATCGTGGCAAAACCTTTCTGCTGCTCCGGATAATACAAATCCAATTTACAACGTTCTTTCCGGTAAGCATCCGTATCGGAAACAGGTACATAAGAAATATCCTTCAATATTTTATACTGTGCCCACACGGGAAGACCGATCCATATAAATAGAAAAAACAGTATGCTATTTTTTTTCACCTCTGTGCTGATTTTACTTCGCAAAAAACGACCTTATTTCTTATCTCCGAATGCCAGATCACCGGCATCTCCCAACCCCGGATCGATATAGAATTTATCGGTCAAAGCCTCATCCAGAGCAGCTGTCCACAAAGTCAACGGCTCTCCTGCCAATTCTTTTTCCACATATTCCACACCTTGCCGGCTGGCAATGACTGAAGCGATATGCGTATGAGCAGGCAAACTCCCCTGTTTCAACAATTCCCGGTAAGTGATCACCAGGGATTTACCGGTTGCCAGCATCGGATCGACCAGTAAAAGTTGTTTTCCAGTCAAATCGGGGGTATAAACCGAATCGAACCGGATTTCGATTTGTCCCTCTACCCGGCTATAAGCCCGGCGGGCAGAAACAAAGGCACTTCCTGCATGATCGAAATAATTCAGAAATCCCTGATGAAAAGGCAAGCCGGCCCTCAACACTGTAGCGATAACCACTTCTTGCCGGGGCAACATCACCGTAATCGGATTGATCGGAGTCTGGATCGTCCGGGCACTATAATCGAACGTTTTACTGATTTCATAAGCCATCACTTCCCCCACCCGTTCCAGATTACGCCGGAATCGCATGCGGTCTTGCTGAATATCGACCGCTCTGATCTCAGACAAAAAAGTATTTAAAACAGAATTCCGGGTATCAATTACATTTACCATAATCTTTTCCTTGTATTTAGCACACAAAGAAAACAAAACTTACCCCAAGGAACAAAAAATGTCCGTTCTTTTTCAAGTACGGTAATAGAAAACAATAGAAGCCTTTTCTAAAGTATGTTTCCAAAGCTTAAATCCGACCTGTGCGGGAGGAGTATCTTTGGACATTTCCAGTGATTCGATATCCAAAGCATACAAGGTAATCATATAATTATGCCACCCATGCCCATGAGGAGGATTGGGCCCTCCGTAACCATAAGTACCGTAATCATTCAAACTCTGTACTGCCGAAACCGGTGCTAAATGACCGAATGTATTCCCGGCATCCGGACGCAGTTCACCGACACTAG
The DNA here is from genome assembly GCF_000980245.1 of Odoribacter sp. N15.MGS-14. Taxonomy (NCBI): domain Bacteria; kingdom Pseudomonadati; phylum Bacteroidota; class Bacteroidia; order Bacteroidales; family Odoribacteraceae; genus Odoribacter; species Odoribacter sp. N15.MGS-14. The sequence goes on along the minus strand of NZ_LARE01000004.1, from coordinate 33,167 downwards.
CCGGAATATCGAACATCAGCCAATGCCAGAACCCACCTCCGGTAGGAGCATCTTTATCGTACATGGTAATGGCAAAACTACGTGTACCTTCGGGGGCATTCACCCAGGAAAGCTCGGGAGAGATATTCTGTCCGCCACAATCCGGATGTACCTGCCGCAACGCAGCCACACCCCCGGTATCGTTGCTACGTAAAGTAAAAGTTTCTATTTTCATGATTCTTCGTTTTTATTTTCTAAACGAAAAATCACGAAAAAATGTTTATCGAAGTTGGGTTGAAAATTCTTTGATCCGTTGTTCGTCGGCTTTCCGGCATATCAGAATCACATTGTCCTGTTCGGCAACGATATAATCTTTCAATCCCTGAATCAATATTTTCTTATCAGCCGAAACATGCACGACACACCCTTCACTCTCCACCATACATACCTTGCCGCCGACAACCGCATTCCTTCCATTTCCTTTCGGTAATTGTTCATACAAAGCCCCCCAGGTTCCCAGATCAGACCATCCGAAAGCTGCGGGAAAAACATAAATATTGGAAGCATGCTCCATAATGGCGTAATCGACAGAAATATGCTTACATTCGGGGAATTTTGCATCGATTGCCTGCTGTTCGTCCGAAGAATAATAAACATCGTCCAAAGAATCGAATATAGCCGCTATCTCGGGTTCATTCCGGCGGAAAGCTTTTTCAACCGTCCTCACATTCCACAGAAAAATTCCGGCATTCCAATAATATCCCCCTGCCGCCAGATAAGCTTCTGCCGTTTTCAAATCCGGTTTTTCTTTAAATCCTTCCACCTCCCTGATTACTTTTGCTCCGGATTTCGCACCGTCTTCTTCCTGTTTTACTTTTATATAACCATACCCGGTTTCCGGACGGGTCGGCCACATACCTATAGTCAGAATCCGATCCTCGCTTTTCACAAAATCTATCCCTTCACGGATCACCCGTTTAAATTCAGGCACATCCATCACGATATGATCGGCCGCCGTGACAATCAAATTCGCTTGCGGATCTTTCTTTTTAATCTTCCAGGCTGCATAGGCAATACAAGGAGCCGTATTACGCATACAGGGCTCGAGCAGTATATTGGAATCCGGGATTCCGGGTAATTGAGCTTTCACCAACTCCCGATACCGGACAGAAGTAACGACCCATATATTTTCCACCGGACAAATCCCTTCAAAACGATCTGCCGTAAGCTGCAATAAAGTATGTCCAGTCCCTAAAACATCGATAAATTGCTTCGGTCTCTCAGGAGTACTCATCGGCCAAAACCGACTTCCTACTCCACCAGCCATAATAATAATATGATTCATCGGATTCTCTATTTTAAGCTATTAATTGCGGTAAAGAAAAACTGAAAACAGAACCTAGATTTTCTTCGGATTCAAACCAAAGTTCTCCCCCGTTTTTACGGGCGAAATCCCGGCAAAGCAACAATCCTAATCCCGATCCCTCCTCACTATTGGTACCGTAAGTGGTAAAATGAGTACTATCTTTCAACAACTTATGCTGATCTTCTTTTTTTATCCCTTTGCCTGAATCGGTCACCGATACGATCACTTTCCCATCCTCTGCCTTGATCCCGACCTTGATCTCCGAATCAGGATTACTGAATTTCACTGCATTAGATATTAAATTTCTCAAAACGGATTTAATCATTTCGATATCCACATAGACAAAAAAAGACTCATGATCCGTGCGGATCAACTTGATATGTTTCACTTCGGCGACAGAGTTCATCACTTCCACCACTCCATCCGCCAGTCCACTGATATCCAATTTCTGCGGAATAACCGTCAATTTACCTAATTGACTTTTCGTCCATTTCAACAGATTATCCAGTAAGCTGAATACTTCTTCCGAAGTCTTGTTACTCATTTCAAGCATATCGAAAATATCCGGATCGATCTTATCTTTCTCCACGCTCATCATAATGGTATTCAATAACATCTTCATGGAAGCCATCGGAGAGCGCAAATCATGAGCAATCACCGAATACATTTTATCTCTCCCGGCAATGGTTTTCCTCAGCTCTTCATTTTTTTCCTCTATAATCCGCCGGGCAGCCACCAACGACAATTGGTGTTTTATTCTGACCATCAATTCTTCTTTCCGGAAAGGTTTGGATATAAAATCGCCCGCACCCAGTTTGAAGCCATTGACAATGCTTTGGGTGTCATCCAAAGCTGTCAGAAAAATAATAGGAATCTCACAGCGGTACTCTTCCGATTTCAGACGTTCAGCCACCTCGAATCCATCCATTCCGGGCATCATAACATCCAGCAATATCAAGTCGGGATTTTCATTCCGAATCACTTCCAAAGCCTCCTGCCCGTTATTCGCCACCAGAATGCCGTACCCTTCCTTACTAAGCAAAGCTTTTAACAAAAGTACATTGGTTTGAACATCATCAACTACAAGTAACTTAAATTCTGCCGGATTTATCTGCATCATTTATTTTGTTTATACAACTTTTAAATTTTGTCCAAAATTACAAATATTCCCGATTTTTCTCTCCATTCAGGAAATTGTTTTTCTATTCAACCCGAATATACAACAATCTTGTCAAAATTTATAACTGAAAAAAAAGAGAATTGTCAATCCTGCACCCTATCTTTGTATTAGTGAAGACAGGGCTTCACAAGTTGGTCAAATTTTATTCATAAAATTAATATGTATCTTCGTTACATTTAAAATTGCAATTCAGCATGGAAGAATCGAATGATAACATAAAGAAAACCATTCTGGTCGCCGAGGATGTCGAAAGTAATTTTTTATTACTAAAGCCTTACTCGGTAAGACTTACAACCTTTTACACGCTTACAATGGTTCAGAAGCGGTCGAAATGTTCGATAACAACAGCCGGATCTTATCCTGATGGATGTAAATAAAGGGAATGATAAATGAAAAATGTACATTTGTCCACATCAGTATTTTCTTAGTGTATATACATTCATATCGGAGTATCTATGGTAAACTATGAACTCTATTCAAAAAAAGAACTAATTCACAGAATTGAAGAATTGGAAGATCAGATCCTCCGGCAGTATACACAAGCCACTCCCATCATTGCATTGACCGCATTTGCTTTCGATTCGGATAAGGATGCAGCCTTAAATGCAGGCTGCAATGATTTTCCGACCAAACCGATTGCAGCAGAAAAACTTCGCTCAACCTTAAAAAAATATATCTGAATATGCGAAAATGGTATCTGGGTTTTCTATTACTCCTGTCTGTCTCAGCAAATATTTATGCCAATCCTGCCAACGAAGAAATAAAAATCAGGATCACAGACGAGAACCAAAAACCCATTTTTGGAGTATACTTTATTTTAAAAAAACAATTTACACTTTTAGCTACTTCCGATATGGAAGGGGAAGGAACTTTCCCGGTCAATTCTTTACAACCTTCCGATACCATTGTATTCCAAGGCATAGGATATGCAACGGTCCAATACAGTTTACAGGAACTGAAAAGGCATCCGGCCTTCACTATGCAGGAGCTGCAATACAACCTACAGGAGGCGACAGCCACGGGCATATCTCCGAAAGAAATTTTAAAGAAAGCCATCGAAAAATTACAAAAAATAAAAGCAGGACGTTTACCCGTTTGCCGCTATTACGGACCGGCACAATATGAAAAGATCACCGTCTGCCGGGATACGACAGTCGAATACCGGAGAGAATTCGGTTTTTACTTCACTTCAGGCAACATAAAAGCTAAAAATACCTGGGATGAAACTTACCGTTCTTATCTGGTTCCCCAGTATATCGCCCGTAGTCTTAATCTGACCAATAACGGAAGCGATACCCTGTCACCGATGTTTCTGACTTACGAAGATATCCGGTTCGATGTAGGTACCCGGAAAATTTTCACCCTTCTCCGGGCGATCCAACTCTTCGGTCCCCTTTTCGACGGAATCGACTCTTACGATATCCGGGCCATAGACACCGAAGATCCGGATTATACCTTTACCTTCCAGACCCGCCGTTCGGCCTATCCCGAACGTACCCGGATTTCATGTAAAGGTACGCTGGTTATCGACAGAGAAAACTATTATGTAAAAAATATGACCTTCGATTATATCGATTATCAACTATTAAGACAAACTTTATTAACTAACCGGAGAAAAACCAGTTCACCTTTTTCGACCCAAGCCCAACTCACCTTCGTTTATGATAGTTGCGGACAAAACTATATCTCTTCCTGCCATCAACAAACCACCTGGAAATACAACCTGGGAAAAGATTTTATCCTGATCGAACAACCTTCCCGGCACCAACCCGGTATCAATCGCCTGATCGAAAAGGAAGCTTTCCACCTGTTCGGCCAGAATAAGATAAAAACAGCCTATCAGACAGACCCTGTCCTGGTCAAAATTCATTTAGCTCAACGCTATCCGACCGGAAAATATGATTCCGCCTTTTTTCACCGCCTGCCTCCCCTTCTGGATTCCCGGAAAGCAGTCAGTGACCTGAATCACTATATGCAGCTGGAAACGCAATTCAGGATGAATGATGGAAAAACCTATTATCCGGATAATTATATACTTACAAATAAAATCGACAAACTCGGACAAAAAAACTATCGTCAGAATCTGGAAAAAGCCCGCAAAGAATTGTTTTTACTCTTCGGTGACAGTAGAAAATACCCCTGCCCGGGTATTCCCAGTCCTTAAAAAAATGAACCTCCGTCCGGATCGGTACCGACAACGAAGGTTCACTATTATTCATTCAAATTTACAGATCACCAGTCAAGCTGAGCCGCTTCCGAATACATTTCTACCATACAGGCATTATTCAGCAACCATTTGTGTTCGTCTTTGTGATTACCCGACCAATCTCCATTCAACAGTCCATGTTCATCCCGGGTCTCTTTCCAGGCATAATCTGTATTTTCCATCATCGCCTTTACATATACCGGATTTTTATCCACTTCATACAAAGCTTTTAATCCCCGGAACAGGATCACATTGAACCAAGGCGAACTGGTATAAAACATCGCTTCTCCCCCCTGAACAGGCTGCATTTTCCGAAAATATCCGTGAGCTCCTTTTGCCGTCGCCTGAGCATCTTTCAAATAGGTGCTGTCACCGGTCGCCTGGAACAATAACACGCCGGCCTGAATCATTTGCCCGCTATTATAGGTATATTTCTGCTTAGCTATATTCCCTTCCAGATTAATATTATCCCAATACACACCATCCGAGGGATCGCACAAATTTTCTTTGGTCCATCGATAAGTCTTCTTGGCCAGATCGAGATAATCAGGATCGGAAGTCAGGTTATACAATTTCATACATAAAACCGTAGCAGGTGCATTCGAACAGGTGTTCTTAGACAATTTCTTCTGTTCACACCAATAAATCCCTCCTCCTAATACTTCATCCCAGCCGCTGTAAATATACCGGTGTAGCTCTTCCGCTCTTTCCAAAACCGCCGGATCTTTCGTCAAAGCATAATAATCACAAAGGTCGATAGCCAACCAGTCATTATCATCATAATAACGGTCACTATACCCGAATTGCATCGGATAAGACTGGTAACAATAGGGTTTCCGTTTACCGTCCCAGTATTTCTCCAACCCAGGTAGTATACGATTTTCCAACAATTGTTTATATTTTTCATCTCCTGTGGTCTTATACAGCGAAACACAACCGGATACCATACCGGAATACGGCCAAAGATAAGAGACTCTTTGATTGGTTTTCTGCTGTGCATTATCGGCCAGATAGGTCGCTCGTTCGTTTTCTTTCGGAGGATAATTCTCCAGCAATAACCCATATTCTTTCACTTCATAAAGAGCCAGCACCTGATTCAATAACGAATCGGCACGTACAACATTAATATTCACCTTCGAATTTTGTTCAGAGGTACAAGCCACACAACACATCCATGCCCCTAACAGGAATAAAGCACATGTTCTCATTCAAAAAATATTTTCAGATTATTAATTCAGCGCAAATATATCATACTTTCTCCGGGTATCGATCATCAGCTTCTTCTTTTTACAGCAGGTACTTCAAAAAAATCTCCGTCAGAACACAAAAAAGTGTTGGGAAAGACTTCCCGTGCTTCAGCCAAAAGTTCCGAGCATTCTGTATAACGGGCCGAAAAATGACCCAATAATAATTTTCCGACTCCGGCTAACTCAGCAATACGGGCTGCTTGTCCCGTAGTGCTGTGATAACTTTCTTTTGCTAAAACAGCATCAGCATTCATATAGGTCGCTTCGTGATAGAGTAAATCCACCCCCCTGACATAATCGGCAAAACGCTCCCGAAACAAAGTATCTGTCATATAAGCGAAGGAACGGGCCGGTGGCGGTGCTACCGTCAAAAGTTCGTTAGCCACAATCTCTCCCTCCGGAGTTATAAAATCTTCCCCCCGTTTCAGGTATTGCATAAATGCTATCGGTACGTTCCAGGCAGCAGTCCGATCTTTCAGGATAGTCCTTTCACGTTCTTTTTCCCGGAAAAGAAATCCACTAACGGGTGTGTCATAATGATGTTTCAACGGAAAAGCCGTCACAGTAACCACTTTATCTTCATAAATCACCTCTTCGCGGCGGGATAAGGCATGAAAAAACAAAGGAAAAGTGAAACGGCTATGCAAGATTTTCATCTGGCACCCGATCAGTTCCTGTAAACGCGGTTCTGCATAAATGTGCATTTCTCCCCGTCTGCCTTGTAAAGAAAGAGTGGATAAAAAACCGATCAATCCAAAAAAATGATCTCCATGGAGATGAGAAATAAAGATGTGATTGATCTTATTATAAGGTACATGAAAACGCCTGAGCTGATGTTGGGTAGCTTCGGCACAATCGATAAGAAAATACCGCCCAAGTACATGAAGTACCTGAGCGGCAGAGTTTCTATTGGAAGTAGGAATGGATGACCCGCTTCCCAATATCGTTAATTCAAACTTCATTTCCGATCTGCAATTTCAGGTTGAGATTTCGTTTGCAAGTTACGAAGACTTTTCCAAATGCATCCCATCTGAAATCCAGAATCTGAAATCTGAGATTAATCTTTGTTCTCTTCTTTAGCAGCAGCTGCATCGGCAGTCATCTGTTCTTTCAAAGCAGCTAACTCGGTGATATCTCCCAAAGTGGTTTTTTCCAATTTTTCTTTCACCTGTTTAACCGCTTTTTTAGTAGATTTCTCTTCAGCGTTCTTCTTTGCTTTCTCTTCTGATTTCTGAGCATCTTCGAATACACGTGAATGAGAAACGATGATCCGTTTAGCGGCCTTGTTGAATTCGATCACTTTGAATTCCAATTTTTCATCCACTTTAGCCTGACTTCCGTCTTCTTTCACTAAGTGGCGGGGAGTAGCGAATCCTTCAACACCATAAGGTAATGCAACTACAGCACCCTTATCGAAAATTTCGGTAATCGTACCTTCGTGTACAGAATCAACGGTGAAGATCGTTTCGAATACATCCCATGGGTTTTCTTCCAATTGTTTGTGGCCTAAGCTCAAGCGACGGTTTTCTTTATCGATTTCCAATACAACTACTTCAATCGGAGCACCGATCTGAGTAAATTCTGCCGGATGTTTTACTTTCTTCGTCCAGGACAGATCGGAGATATGAATCAATCCGTCAACCCCTTCTTCGATTTCTACAAATACACCGAAGTTCGTGAAGTTGCGTACAGTAGCGGTATGTTTGGTACCTACACCGTATTTCTCTTCAATATTTTGCCATGGATCGGACTTCAGCTGTTTGATACCCAAAGACATTTTCCGTTCGTCACGGTCCAGGGTCAATACAACTGCTTCTACTTCATCTCCCACTTTCATGAAATCCTGAGCAGAACGCAGGTGCTGAGACCATGACATTTCAGAAACGTGGATCAGCCCTTCAACACCCGGAGCAATTTCGACAAATGCACCGTAATCAGCCATAACCACTACTTTACCTTTTACAGTATCCCCTACTTTCAGGTCAGCACTCAGAGCATCCCAAGGATGTGGAGTCAATTGTTTCAGACCTAAAGCGATACGTTTCTTCTCATCATCGAAATCCAGAATAACCACGTTCAGTTTCTGATCGAGCGTCACAATTTCGTTCGGATGATTTACACGGCCCCATGACAAGTCGGTGATGTGGATCAATCCGTCTACGCCACCGAGGTCGATGAATACACCGTAAGAAGTGATATTTTTAACAGTTCCTTCAAGTACCTGTCCTTTTTCCAGTTTAGAAATAATGTCTTTCTTCTGCTGTTCGAGTTCAGCTTCGATAAGAGCTTTGTGAGATACAACAACGTTTTTGAATTCCTGGTTGATTTTAACCACTTTGAATTCCATTGTTTTACCGACATATACATCGTAATCACGGATCGGTTTAACGTCGATCTGAGAACCCGGTAAGAAGGCTTCGATACCGAATACGTCAACGATCATACCGCCCTTGGTACGACATTTAACAAAACCTTTGATGATTTCGTCTTTTTCCAACGCTTCGTTCACACGATCCCAGCTGCGCAGAGCACGAGCCTGTTTGTGTGAAAGGGTCAACTGACCTTTTTTGTCTTCCTGAGTTTCTACATAAACTTCTACTTTATCTCCCACTTTCAGTTCCGGATTGTAACGGAATTCGTTCAATGAGATGATACCGTCAGATTTGTAGCCGATGTTCACCACAACCTCTCTTTTGTTCATAGAGATTACGGTTCCTTCAACAACTTCTTTCTCTCCTACTTTAGAAAGAGTTTCTGCGTATTTTTGAGTTAACGCATCTTTTTCGGATGCCGGTACCACGGCGTCGTTTTCATAGGCATCCCAATCAAAATTTTCTTCCGGCTCAGCGGTTGTTACCGGAGCTACTTTCTTTGCGGCTTTTTCTGCAGCTTCCACCTGCATCTCTTTTTGTTCTTCTGACATAAATTTAATTGTTTCCTATCTAATGAGTTAGACATTATTTTGAATACGGCCGCAAAGGTAAGAATAATAATCTGTTTTACAATTAATTATTTTATAAAAAAAACGATCAAAAATCTCCTTGCTCCCCGAGTAAATCAGGACGCAATGTTTTCGTCCGTTCATAAGCGACCTTCTCCTGCCATTCCCGTATTTTAGCATGATTACCGGACAGCAGGATATCAGGAACCCGCCAACCGTTGAATTCCGCAGGACGAGTATATACAGGAGGCGCTAACAGATCATCCTGAAAAGAATCACTCAAAGCCGAACTCTCATCGTTCATCGCCCCGGGAATCAGCCTTACGATCGCATCCGTCATAATACAGGCAGGCAATTCTCCTCCCGTCAGGACATAATCCCCCACCGATATTTCCCTGGTCACGAGATAATCCCGTATACGCTGGTCGATCCCTTTATAGTGACCGCACAAAATCATGATGTTCTCCTTCAAAGACAATTCGTTCGCCATTTTCTGATTAAAGGTCGGAGCATCCGGAGCTGTATAGATAATCTCATCATACTGCCTCTGTGAAGTCAGCTCGTTAATACAATCGAATACCGGTTGAATCATCATCACCAACCCCGCTTCTCCCCCGAAAGGGTAATCGTCTACCTTCCGGAACTTATCTTTCGACCAATCCCGGATATTGTGAATATGAATCTCTACAATTCCCTTATCCTGCGCCCGCTTGATAATCGAATGGTTCAACGGACTCACCAGTAATTCAGGCACCACACTTAATATATCGATACGCATAACTTCTTTTATGATGGATTTAAATTGCAAAGTTAGATATAAAAAGTGAAAATCAGAGTGTATCCGATTTTTTTGACCGAACCTATTTATATAAAAAAATTTTTAAATTGGATTTTTCAATGGGCTTAATTAATTTTGCAAACCGATTATTTATAAATTTTTAATAGAAAAACAAATGAAAAAATTATTATGGGGAACAGCACTCATGGTAGTGTGCTTATTTTCAGCTTGTAACGATGATGATGATGACAAAATCCCACAAGGGCCGGCAATCACATACGCCGGAAAGTTACCTTCCCGTATCGGGGATTACACTTTCGTGTACGATGATAACAATCGTTGCACTCAAGTTAAAAATAATTCTTACGTGTATGGCGAGATCGATTATGACAAGGGAGTTGTTATCATGGATGATGAAGAAGCCAAAGTGTCGTTTAACAGTGACGGATACGTCACAGGCATCAGCGCATCCTGGAATTATAATGAGGATGGTTACAGCTATAAAGGTAGCGGTAAGATTTCATTTTCATACAACGGAAACGGTCAGTTAGTATCTTATATAGAATCTTCCAGCGAGAGTGGGAAGGAGGATGGGGAAAGCTTTTCTTCTCAAGGAAGCTACAAGGCGACTTACACCTGGAAAGATGGAAACCTGATCAAGGTGGTTACCAAGGAAGAAAGTACAGAAGATGGAGAAAAATATGAATACGGTTCTACTTGTACAATCGAGTATGGGGAAGAAAAGAATGAACTGGGACAATATACTTTGGGACAGGCAAAGGTCCTTGATATGGAGGATGCCGATGTTTTTGCGTTAGTCGGTATGCTAGGGAAGGCATCGGCTTATTTCCCGGTTTCGTATACGGAGGAATATTACGAGAAAGATTCGGAACAAAATTACGAAAACGAATATAGCGAAAACATGACATACGTTTTAAATACGGATAAAACCATTAAAACGGAATATATCAATGGCTCTCCGTACTCTTATTCCTATGTTGCAATTGATAATGATAGTGATAATCTCAAAGTACGGTCTTTACTCCCTTCTGATAAAAAGAATTTGAACTTACGCTCATTCTTTATCCGTCATCACGGAAGAAAATAAAATTTCTTAAAAACGAGGCTATCCCATTGAAGGACAACTTCAAAATCGGATAGCCTCATCCTTTCTCTGATTACAATTCTCCTTTTTATTTCAAATAATCCTCAAAATAATCGGTCACCTTTTGCATCAGGTGAATCCGGTCTTTTCCCATAACGTTGTGCTCGGCACAGGGATAGGGAAAGTAGTCTACCTGTATATTATTTTTAATACATTCCCGGATAAAGCTCAGGCTATGTTCCCAAACCACCGTATTATCGATAGCTCCCTGACAGATCAGTAATTTTCCCTTGAGATCCCTGGCTTTATGAATGAGGCTTACCTTTGCATATCCTTCCGGATTGGTATGGGGGGAATCCATATAACGTTCGCCGTACATCACTTCGTACCATTTCCAATCGATCACCGGACCACCGGCAACAGCCACTTTAAATACGTCGGGATGATTGGTAAGCAGGGAAATCGTCATAAAACCACCGTAACTCCATCCATGTACACCGATCCGGTCGACATCGACATATGGTAAAGATTTCAGCAACTTAATTCCTTCCATCTGATCAGCCATTTCAGCCTGACCACATTGTCCGTGAATCGCTTTTTCAAATTCAGCCCCCTGATTCGAAGTACCCCGGTTATCCATGACAAAAACCACATAACCGTGTTGTGCCATATACATTTCCCAACGACGCATTTCTGCCTGCCAGGTATTCTTTACCATCTGTGAATGCGGCCCCCCATAAACATAAACGATAACCGGATATTTCCGGGAAGCATCGAAATTCATGGGTTTGATCAGACGATAATAATTATTGAACTTACCATCGGCACTCTTTACCGTACCCAACGTAATCTCACCGAAATTATAATCTTTGGTAGGATCTTCCGCCTTCAACAATTCTTTCACTTTTTTCCCGTCATTTTGTACCAGCAGAATCACACGAGGCACTTTCAGACTACTATAATTGTCTACAAAATACTTCATATCGCCACTCATCGTCACTTTATGCCAACCTTCGGCCTGTGTCAAACGGGTTTTCTTTCCGCTTTTCACTTCCACCCTGAACAAATGATTATCGACAGGACTTACTTCAGCCGAAGTATAATACACAAACTTATCATCCTGCCCCACCATTTCGACATCAGCATTCACATCGGTCAGCCTTTTCAACACTTTTCCGGTTGCAGCCTCACACAGATAAAGACTAAAATAGCCATCCCGGTTATTCGTCCGGTAAATAAACCGGGATGGATCGTTTTTCAAAAATACGATCGGCGTCAAAGGTTCTATATAGCGCTCGTTCTGCTCTTCGAGTAAGGTCTTCACAAATTCACCGGTTTTGGCACTGTATTGATTCAATTTCATGTGTTTCTGAGCCCTGTCGAGTACCTGCACATAAATATAATCGGAAGCCGGACTCCAGGCTATGTTCGTCAGGTATTGTTCCCGCCCGAAGTCATCTACGTCTAAAAAAACGGTCTTACCCGAAGCAACCTGATAAACCCCCAGACTGATTTGCTCGGATTTCATTCCTGCCATAGGATATTTGATCTCCCGCAAAGTCCCCATCCTGGAATTGATATCCAGCAAAGGGAAGGTTCCTACCTGACTTTCGTCCTTGCGATAGAAAGCAAGTTGTTTGCCATCCGGAGACCAGAAAATGCCTCCGTTGATCCCAAATTCATTCCGGCTCACCGTTTGTCCGTTGACTATATTCGGATCTTCATCGGAAGTAACGGCAAATTCATTCCCGTTAGCATCTACATAATATAAATTGTTAGCCTTCGTATAAGCCAGTAATTCCTGTCCGTTAGAGGTCACATTCTGTGCTCCTTTGGCAATAGGAAAAACATACGCCAGCACTTTTTTATCGGTATCGATCTCATATCTTTTTCCCTGGCGCATAATCACCAGGGTACGGCCATCTTTCCATTCATATTGGGGCCATCCCTTCAAATCCGCCTCCAGCAAACGATTCAGTTCAGCTAATGTCATCAATACTTCGGGTTTTCCTTTCCCGGCCACCTCACCCATCAGGTTCGTCCCTTCCGGATAAGTCAGTACGTTCCGGTCTCCCTGCCATTGAACATACAAATTCTTCGGATAAAGCTGATACCCAAGTACCGCTTCCTCCATAGTCAATACCTTACCGCCACCGGTTTGTGGCTGATCTGTCCGGTCTTCCGACAAATTCCCGGCAGTCAGATTCATTATTGTTCCAACTCCCATGAATGTCATTAATATACTTTTCATTTTATATCGATTAAAATTATAACAAACGTTTGAAAAAGGTGTACAAAGATAACAAAAACTCCGTTTTAGCCTCATTTCTCCCGGAAAAGAAAGTCATCCCGGTCGTCCAATACCGGAAATTTTTTTCTGAATTGCCTCAATTTCTCTATATCCAGTTCCACCCGGATAATGGCTTCATTTCCGGGAGAGGTACTTCCGATCTCCATCCCCCGGGCATCGGCAACCATCGAATCACCGGAATAGATCAAACCGTTATCATCTTCTCCGACACAATTGACGCCAGCAACAAAAGCCTGATTTTCAATCGCTCTGGCTTTCAGCAACGTTTTCCAGACTTCGCGGCGCGATTCCGGCCAATTCGCCACGAAAACAGCCAGATCATAATTTTGTGTGTTCCTGCACCAAACCGGGAAGCGCAAATCATAACAAATAAAAGCAGCTATCTTTACTCCCCGAAATTCGAAAGTCAACTGCCGGTCTCCGGGAGTAAAATGTTCATTCTCCCCGCCCATTCTGAAACAATGCCGTTTGTCATAATACCGGCAATTTCCCTCAGGAAAAGCAGCAATCAAGCGATTATAATATTTCCCATTTTCCCGGTAAACCGTCGATCCCATTACCAAAGCATGCTGACGTTTCGCCCAAGCCAGCATCTTTTCTTCTACGACAGGATATGCATTTGCGACAGATTCCTTAGCGGCAAATGCCACCTCTGCCGACTTCTTTATCATCATACAGCCCGAAGTGAACATCTCAGGGAGTAGAATTACATCACAATCCTCACTCTTCGCCATTTTTTTGTCAAAATTCTGTAAATTCTCCTGCAGCTTTCCCCAGGCCAGAGGGGACTGTACCAATGCTATTTTCATCTCCTATCCCTTTCCGATTCATGGTGAATCAATGAATTAATATTATGAATCAACATACTGACCGCAACAGAATTGAACCCTCCTTCCGGGATAATAATATCGGCATAACGTTTCGAAGGTTCGACGAACTCATCGTGCATCGGTTTTACCGTACAAAAATATTGGGTCAATACCGACTCTATACTACGGCCTCGTTCCTGCACATCCCGTAACAAACGGCGTCCTAAGCGCACATCGGGATCGGTATCTACATATACTTTCACGTCCATCAATTCGCGTAAAGTCCGGTTTTCCAGAATAAGGATTCCATCGATAATAATCACCTGTGCCGGCTCGACTTTGACGGTCTTATCCGTACGGTTATGATTGACAAAAGAATAAACGGGCCGGAAAACAGATCGTCCCTTTTTCAGTTTCATGATATCTTCAATCATCATATCGGTATCGAAAGCACCGGGATGATCGTAATTCAGCTTTGTTCGTTCTTCGAAAGACAAATCGTCATGCGCTTTATAATAATAATCATGACAAAGCGTGATGACACTTTCTCCTTCAAACGCCTCTTGCAACTTTTTTACCAAAGTAGATTTCCCCGATGCCGTACCTCCGGCAACACCGATGATCGTCGTATTCATTCAATCAGATTTATATAAACTATTCTATCACTTTCAGCCGCACCCTCGCTTCTGCCCTCGACATTAGATTAAAATGCCACCATTCGCTGGGAAGAACCCGGAATCCCGCATCGGTCATCACTTTACGCAATAACCTCCGGTTGTGCAAATGAGGTAAAATAATCCGCCCTTGCTTCACCATCGCCTCCTCCCGGTCAGGCCTCGCCTCCTCCCCGAAATAATCGAACTCACTTCCCATCGGCAAAACATGTCCTAAAGAATCAACCAAAGTCAGATCGACAGCAGCACCGTAATTATGCAATCCACCACCATTCCGGGGATTACTGACATACACCCGGTTTTCAGTCCCTTTGACCAAATCCCACATTTCTTGCTGCACCTTCATCGGACGGGCTGCATCATATACGAGCAGACTCAATTCCGGCCTCAGAAGTTTCAACTTTCGCTGGGCTTCTGCTAAACGCCCGGCGGCCTCCGGTAACAGAAATGCTTTCCGGATATCCCGATACAGCACCTTTCCGGCAAAATTATCGGATGTAGCATACACCAAATGTACAGCAATCGTAGGATCGACCTCACCGATATCCACCAATCCTAATTGGCGCATCCTCCGTTCGGTTCCGGAATCTTCTTTTTGTCCGGTGGTATCCGCAGCGACACGCTCAACGGTGATTTTCGGTACTTCTTCTGTCAAAACAGGCTTCTGCCTCTTTTCTTGGTTACCGCTACCTCCTCCGGCACTTCCAAGAAAAATACATACGCTACCGAAAAAAACTATTCTCCGGAGCGTACTAATTACCATTAGAAAAATTCTCCGGATACTTTGGATTAGCATCATGGTAAGTACTCATAATATAGGCTAAATCAGCATCCACATCCTCCGTCGGATAAAACAAAGGCCCCACTTCACAATATTTTCCTTTATAATCGATGCGGCCCAAATAAACCGGAACACCTGCCGCTTTCGCAATAACCAAAAAACCCTTCTTCCATTTCTTCCGCTTTTTACGGCTTCCTTCAGGGGTGATACACAAATACATCGAATCGCGTTGTTTAAACTCGGTAATCATCTGCCCTACCAACTGACTATCTTTATTACCGCGATCCACCGGTATCACATTCAATGCCCGCAGAATCATCCCGAGCGGAAAAAAGAAGAATTCCTTCTTCATCAAAATAAAAGCCGGAATACCCTGACTCAAAAAAGCCAGTTCTCCCCAGAAGAAATCCCAATTCGAAGTATGAGGAACAGATATAATCACCGCTTTTTTCTCTGCAGGCAATTCACCTTTGTATTTCCAGCCGGCCAGCCACATAATAAATCTTGCCAGATATTTCATAAGTATACACTTTTTGTCGGTCCAATCCTATTTACCAATTCGCGTCAAATTTACAAAATAAATTCATTCTCTGGCAAAGATTTATCCTGTTTAGCAGCCTTGAAAAAGTTTATCTGTTATAATTCAAGGTTATCCGGTAAAGTCCATCCTCTATAGAGCATAGATAGAGATCCTCCGACAAGGCCTCGATATCACTATAAAGAGCCTCTGTAATCCGTTTACCTTCTGCATCCATCAGTCCATACCGGTTTCCTTTGGGATTCCAAACCGAATAAGAAAAATAGCGGCTTCGGTTCATCCTTTCTTCTCCATTATCGAAATATTCTCCAGTAGAATAATACAGGGGAAGGATAGCATCATATACAAAAGGCCGGACCACCGTTTTTCCATCTTTTCCGATCACTTGTTGCTTGCCCCCCTGAATACAGACTATCCCTTCGGGTACTATTTTCAGCCAATCGTATTCCACTGGCATAAGGATTTGTAACGAATCACCCAAAACCCCCCACCGATCTCCTTTTTGAAGTATCCGAAGTCCTTCTTCGGGCATATAAATATAATCGTATTGAGGTGCAACTTTCCATTGTCCATTGCGATCGATCAAACCACATTGCCGGGCATTGTCGAAGACGGCACAATAGCCTCCTTTAAACAGATAATCCATCTCCTGACTACCGACCGGATAGCTCCAGGTCGGCGGGATAACTGTCCGTCCTTGCCGGTCGATAAAACCGATCTTCCCTCCCGACATCACAGCCGCCAATCCTTCCGAAAACACCCAGGCCCGTTCATATTGTGCGGGAATCACCACTTCACCGGTATAACAATTCAGATATCCCCTTTTCCCCTTCCGGCAAAACACAGCTAAAGAATCGGCCTTATCACCGGTCACCAGCCACTCTAAACGATCCAAAATCACCTGTTGCGTAGCCCGGTTTTTCACCCTCTTTTTCCCATTCGAAAACTCTTCATACACATACTTATCACTCAATACCTTATTGTCAGCAAGATAAGTATGCCGTTCCACACTTTTAATATAAGCTGTTCCTAGAACAATCATGATCCCCAATAAAGAGAAGGCAATCACAGCAACGATAACTTTCCAAAAAATTTTCATACTACTATTTTTTAATTTGACTTTAAGATTTGCTTTTATCTATATCTATTAGATATTATTTTTCCCAAAATCTATCATCTGTTCAAATAATAGTAGGTCTATTTTTTTTCTTTCTATTCCGATTCCGGTTTTTATACCGTCAGACCGGTTCGCCAGGACCGGTCCGCTAAGGCTTTCCTTCACTGACCGGCGGAACTCGCTTCGCCCAGACACCACCGGTCGGGCGTTCGGAAAACCTAACCGGACACTCGTTCCTGCTCCAATGGTCTTCCGCCATAAAACCCTGCATCTCACGTTAACACGACTTGGCAAAGGAAGGATTAGAAAAATTTTATAGAATAAAATACCGGCTCACCTCTATCGGATTATGGATAATTGGGTTACTTTACCGGAAAATCTTTTTTCGCTGAAATTTATGGTTTTCAGGTCCGGTTTAGCTTGCCAGGCAGTGATAACGTAAGTCGGAGGTGTTCGTGTTCGGGGACCATTGGAGCTCTGGCGAGTGTCGTCTTGCTTTTTCTGAACGACCGACCGGTGGTGTCTGACGGAAACGTAACGTAAAGTTTTTTGCGCAGTGAGGAGTTCCGCCGGTCAGTGAAAGAAAAAGGTAGATGACCGACAGAAGCGACCGCGTCCCCCAACACGAATACCGAAGACGAACAAGGACCGGAATAATTCTACGTTTTAAGTAGGTACCAAGATTTCAATAGGTACAAGAAATACATTACATCGGTCAAAGTAGATTCGCTTTGGCCAGTACCCAAATATTTCTCACGCTATCCCGGTCATACTTCCGGTAGGGTTCTCCGAACCGTTCCTCCACTTTCTTCAATTCTTCCCAATCCACCAAACAAGCATGCTTCTTATGTTTTTCGTCCTTATTCACCGAAACAAAGTCGGGAATATCGCTCAAATGCCAGACATCCCACTCGTGAACAAACAAGGTGGCATTCCAATGCAGGTGTTCTCCTTTGGCCAAATTTTCAAACCGCTCGTTTCCCAAAACCTTTACATATTCCTCTTCAGTAGACCATTGTGCAAAATCCTGAGGCGTAAGCCCGGCTAATTGCAACTTGGTATAAATATGGGAGGCAGCCGAAATATTGGTCATCTTTTTAATCGGCGACAACGCTTGCCAAGGCACCTGTTTCTCCACAGCTTTCTGTGCATTGTAATAGGCATGGATCTTCCGGGCAGTCATCTCCCGACTCTCATTGATGATAATATCTTCAGTGTAAATATTGTCGTTACTGCCATATAAACAAATTTCTTTAAAACATTCCTTCGCTTGCTGAATATAACTGTAATCTCTTGTATTATAGACATCTGTCAAAATTTTAATCTGATCGTTATCGGTTTCCCTTGAAATGAAATGCGACAATTCGACCGCAGTCTTTATATTCAATTCATCTTCTCCCAAAGCGACCAGAATGTATTTCAACCCGGCCAACTTATCTTTCAACAAATTGAAAAACTCACTACTATTCACTTCCGCCTCGTGATATTCGAGCTGATAATTCTTTAAGCCCGGATAATAATGTTCGAAAAGACCCGCCTTGCATTTCATCTCTTTATCGATAATCGTAGCCCGGAAAGTCGATCCGACAAACTGCCCCTGTTCTATCATTGCTTTCAATGCCTCACTCCCCATATTCCCAAATCCGATAATCAGCATACTGAAATCAGACAAGGCGACAGCTTTAGAAGTTTCCAGTTTCAGGGCATTCACAGGAGGATAATTCGTGATCAATTCCTGAGCCGCCAACTTAGACCGGTTAAAAATATGTACTTCGACATTCAAAGGACCGATTTTTTCTGCAAAAAGATCGATCAGTTCTTCCGAATCGGCATTCACATAAAGCCTTAATTCCTTGGGTAATAACTGCAATCGCCGGATTTCCCCGATCACTTTCAGGGACATGTGAATATTATAATCTTCATTCTCGGACAAGAAAAACATCCGGCAAACCGATTTATCGACCAATTTGGAAATCTTTAATTCGTCGAAAGCAACCTCTTCAGAAAAATCTTTTTTCAGGAACACCGCCTCTGTTTTACTGATTTTTTCAAATAAAGATTCTTTATCCCGGAGACGGGGTAAGGACAAATTTATTTTTGGGAAAGCCACCAATTTGTGTTTTACATTCTTATCGATAAAAAGAATAAAACGCTTCCTGTCTTTTTTCAGTAAATCTTCCGCCAAAGCTACAGCTCCTTCGTTCAAATCGAAAAAGATATAACTGTCTTTCGGGGTAGAGAGTTTTAATTTCAGCCAGGACAGGAATTGTTTGCCGAACAATTGCAAAACGACCAGAAAGCTGACCAGAAATGCCGCAAAGTGAATAATAGAAAAAGCGAACATATAAGTCGCGTTTGTATGCATATGATGCCTGACTTCGAGTAAATCCGAATGCAGGAAAAACATGTGAAACGTGGACAAAAAAGAACGGACCACCAAGGTTATCAGCGATTCTTTCGTCCCAGCTTCCCAATAACCGATGCAATAAATTACAAATCCTGCCAGAGCAGTCAGTGGAATCAAGCCCCAATCCCTGAACTTGTAAAACGATCGTTTATCCTTCACCAACCACAGACAACACAAAAACAACACAACGATAAATCCTGCCATTTTCAGGATTTCAAAAATCAAATTCTCCATCATATCAACCATTTAATTATTCCTCTTTCAACATCAGGTCACTTTATTGGCTTGTTCCACAAATACTACAATAAATCAGAGCGCCCGAAAGCGCTCTGTACACTTTTTTACCCCACTGTAAGAGCTTTCCTAAAACTACAGTTTAGCTCCGCATCCGCTACAAAAGAGAGCTTCAGCAGGCATCGATTTACCACATTGGGTACAAAATTTTCCTCCTGCCGGAGCAGCGGTGTTATTGTTCGTATTCCGGTAAGCTTCGCGGGCAATGGTATCGGCAGCGATCATCATCACCTTATCGTCCATTTTTGCCTGGGCAATCATCCCGGAAATCTGTGTAATCAATACCGGCCAGAACAAAAACATAGAAATCAAAGTCGGAACTGCCTGTTGGCCGAAAATTCCAACTCCGGCATCAATCCGAATCTGTTCGTTTACCGGATAAATATGAACCTTCAGCGCGGTTTTCATTCCCAATACAGCTTTAAACATATTCCCTTTTGTAATCGAAATATCATACCCACCGCTAATCAGATCCTGAGCCTGTACCTGGTAACCCTCATTAGTAAAAATTCCGGTTATATCTTTAACTATTGCCGGAATAATCTCCGGTGAAGCAAAAAATGTCTTTGTCGATTTAAACGTTCCCATAGCCTAGCTTTTAAAGTTTTAAATCCTGAATTTCCTTGTACTGATGGACAGCATACAATACACTCATTTCTGCCAAAAGATTCTCCACCTCACTCAACTGATCGGGCGAAAGTGTCTGCTCTAATCTTTTTAATAAATGAACCACCAGATTAGCCTGATTTGTCAGCTCATCGTCTGTTACGATCTGATCTTCCATTATTTTTCTGAATGTTGGCCGCTGAGCAACCAACTCATCGATGTTCAGTATACCTTCTTTATCAAACAACATATTTTTCTATTTTAATTTAAAACCACAATGTTTACAATAAATCCAATCCTTTTCTAAAGGCTTTCCACATTTAGGACAAATCAAACCGTCTTGTTCCAATTTTATATTTTTCAATATTCGCTGACATTGTTCTGTTTTTCCCCATTTCAGAATCTCACGTACCCGGATTGCCGTAAAAGGATGAGAAGCTCCTAAAATAGCATAATTCTGTAACAATTTATCCCAAGTATTATTTTGCAACGTATCGTAATAGTCGGCTTGTTTTACAAACTCTTCGATATTCACATTTTGAGTAATCTCCCGTGGCCCACCGGCAAGCCGAAGCTGTACCTCGACCACTTTCTCTATACTCCCTAAAGCGACAGCCCCTGCACGATCTGCCGACAGTTCACTTCGCCTGCTCCAGTATTGTAAAGCCCAATACACCGGCATCACCGCATTTCCCAGTATTCCCATACGTTCTATATTCCTGAGCAAAGTCGAAGCCAGGGTATGATAAAGCATGTGCCGACAAGCGATATGTCCGCATTCGTGGGCTATAACCGAAGAAACTTCTTCGTCGGTGAGGTATTCCAGCAATCCCGAAGTCACAGTCACCATCGTCCGGGTATCCCCCATCGCATAAGCATTCGGATAAGGATCCATTTCGAGATAAAACTCAGGTTCTGAAATAGAAAGCCTTTGACAAATCGGAGGCAATTTCTGATAAATTTCAGGCAGTTGAGTAGGTGAAAGCCGAATTTTATTCGCCATATTCATACCGTGCACAATCTGCTCGTCATAATAACGCATAAACAATTTCATCGCTGCTGCAAAACCAGGGATAGCCTCCATATTCCGGCGTGCAGCTTCATCTTCCGGATGAATATAATCAGCAGGTCTTATCATAACTAAACTTATTACTTTATACTAATCATATAATATTTCGAATCTTTCCAACTATCGATAAAACGATCCAAAGGATAATACCGGACGTGATTCTCCATCGCAACATCGTAGATTTCGACCCGAGGCGGTTCGGAAAAATCTACGCTACGAACGAGGACGACGTGATCGGGTATTTCTCCAATCCAGCGATCTTCGAATTCCTCCTGTTCAAGATTCCCACTCAGTTCACCACCATCGACACAAGCAATAACATTGTGTCCTTGTTCTAATTCCCGGACCAATTCGTTTATCTCCCGACAAAAGCGTCTCTCCACCTTCAATCCAAAACTCTCAACCAATTTTCCGATATATTTCAAAGGAGTTCCTTTCTCCTGCTTGTACCAATGCTGCTTCAATGCCATCTGTATCAATTCTTCTTCCGTTACCTTTTTTCCTCGCTTTTGCAATACAGCAAGTTCAGAACGAATCACACACAGATTCCGACAAGACGATGCAGCAAAAAACACCGGAATATCGAGACTATTGCAAGCCACCTCGAAAGCCTCTCTCTCCTGTTCGTCATGTTGCAGCACCTGCCATATTTTCAGATTCTCCTCAGGAGTAGTATTCCCATCCAGATAAGCAGCCAAAAGCTCATCCGATAAAGAATCCAGACGATCAAACATAATGTTCCTCCTCTCTTAATATTGCTATCAACTGTTTTACAGCCCGATGCCGGATGTTATACAAATTTTCCACGGTTACATTCATTTCCCGGGCTAATACTTTCGGATCGAGGTCCTTTAACTCCAAATCGACCAACACCTGACGATATCGTTCATTATTCATTTTACGAATAGCATTCCAGACGTCCATCTTGCTGATCAGTTCCGGTAAAAAATCAAAAACTTTCTCTTCTTCTTTTATTGGAGCCGATTGATTCCGATAATCCATCAACACCCCTCTCCTTTTTTGAAAAAAACGTACAGCTACGACCGTCAACCAGGTCGTCAGTTTACTCCGGAAATCGAACTGCCGAAGTTTATACCAATTGTCCGATTGCAAATAAAGATACAATTCGTTGATCAGCTCGTTTTTATCGAATTGACAAGGACAAAACCGATGTAATATATAATTGAACATCGGCGTACATTTATCAAAAAACAAATAACGGACAATCTCTTCATCACCGATAAGTAAGCGATCGACTAATTCTCTATCACTAATCAGTGCGTAATCTTTTTCCTCCATATCCCATTAATCACCGTAAAACCACTTCTTTTAGCACAATTTGTTTTCGTATTGCAAATATAAACATTCATTCACTTTTTCAAAATTTTAATTTTGTGAATATCTGATTTTTTCTTCTCCCGAAACGATGATTTTTTTCTAACAAATATTTGTTTCACCGAAAATAAGCATTAAATTTGCAACCTGAAAATTTTCCTCAGGGGTACTATAAGTGGTTCATAGCCCACCCCATGGTATTAACATTAAAACAACAAAACAAATGTACGCTATTGTTGAAATTGCAGGACAGCAATTTAAAGTAGAAAAAGACCGTAAGGTTTATGTTCACAGACTGGCAGCCGAAGAAGGCGCTCAGGTAGAATTTGACAATGTTCTTTTAGTGGACAATGACGGTCAGGTTAAGATCGGTACACCGAAAATAGAAGGCGCAAAAGTTACCGCAAAAGTATTGAGCCACCTGAAAGGGGATAAAGTGATCATCTTCAAAAAGAAAAGAAGAAAAACTTTCGAAAGAAAGAACGGTCACCGTCAATATCTGACTCAGATTCAAATCGAATCTATCAACGCTTAAGCTCTGAAGAGTGATTTTATTATTTTGTAACTTCTAAATTATTAATACGATATGGCACATAAGAAAGGAGTCGGTAGTTCAAAGAACGGCCGTGAATCAGAAAGCAAACGATTAGGAGTAAAAATCTGGGGTGGACAATTTGCTAAAGCAGGAAATATCCTGGTTCGCCAAAGAGGTACTGTACACAATCCGGGTGAAAATGTAGGTATCGGTAAAGACCATACTTTATTCGCTCTGATCGACGGGACAGTTGTTTTCAGAAAGAAAAGAAACAACAAATCGTTCGTTTCAGTGGAAGCTGCTGCAGAATAAACTGAAAAGATATGAAATATTAAACTCCTGTATTCTGCTCGGATACAGGAGTTTTTTTATAATTTTACCCCTCGAAAATAAGGCATGAGTAACGATAGAAGGTGAACGTTATCTCTGGAATGTATCGTCCGTCTGAAATCGTAAATCTAAAATATTCAAATTATGTTGAATCTGAAATTTATCCAGGAAAATAAAGAAACCGTCATAGAGCGTCTGGCTGTAAAAAATTTTGATGCCCGAGAATCTGTTGAAAAAATCATCGCTCTCGACAACCAGCGTAAATCCTTACAACAGGAGGCAGAAGCCAAACAGGCTCAAATGAATATCATCGCCAAGGAAATCGGTAAACTGATACAATCAGGACAAAAAGAAGCTGCCGAAAAAGCCCGTCAGGAAACGGCCGATTTGAAATCAGCTATCGCCGGATTGAATAGCCGACGGACAGAAGTCAGTAATGAATTAACCGATATTTTGCTCCGCCTGCCCAATATGCCCCATGCCTCTGTGGCTAAAGGAAAGTCTGAAGCAGACAATGAGATCGTTAAGATTGTAGACAACATTCCCCAAAAGCATGAAAACGATCTGCCCCATTGGGAACTTGCCAAGAAATATGATCTGATCGACTTCGAAACCGGTGTAAAAATCACCGGCGCCGGCTTTCCCCTGTATAAAGGACTCGGAGCACGCCTGCAACGGGCATTGATCAACTTCTTCCTGGATGAAAATATAAAAGCCGGCTATCAAGAGGTACAGCCACCTCTGATGGTGAATGCCGACTCTGGCTACGGTACCGGACAGTTACCGGACAAAGACGGTCAGATGTACTATGTCAACGAAGACAATCTCTATCTGATCCCGACTGCCGAAGTTCCGGTAACCAATATTTACCGCGACGTCATTCTGGACGGAGATCAGCTACCGGTAAAAAATACCGCTTATTCCGCTTGTTTCCGCCGGGAAGCCGGTTCTTACGGCAAAGATGTGAGAGGATTAAACCGGTTACATCAATTCGATAAAGTTGAAATTGTTCAGATCACCCGTCCCGAAGTATCCTACGAGGCCCTGGAAGGTATGGTGAAACACGTGGAATGCCTATTGATCAAACTAGGCCTCCCCTATCGCATCGTTCGCTTGTGTGGCGGAGATATCAGTTTCACCTCTGCCCTGACTTTCGATTTTGAAGTCTATTCCAAAGCACAGGAAAAATGGTTGGAAGTCAGCTCTGTATCCAATTTCGAGGAATTCCAGGCCAACCGCTTGAAATTACGGTTCAAAGACAAGGGAGATAAGAAAACGACAACCTGCCATACGCTGAACGGAAGTTCACTGGCTCTTCCCCGGATTGTCGCTGCCTTATTGGAAAACTATCAATGCGAAGAAGGTATACGGCTACCGGAGGTGTTGCAGACGTTTATGGGGACAGAGATGATAAGGTAAAAAGTAAAGACTAAAAGTGATGGACTAAAAAAAGCCAGAGGCGATGGGTTAAAGGTTAAAAGGTATTAGATGCCGAAGGCAAAGAATGGGAGCTATCTTAGAAGTTAAAAATTTGACTTAGAAGATAGCTCCTTTACTTTTTAAAATAGGAAATAGCGGAGAAATCCGTATCTTTGTAAGCAAATGTATCGGGGTTTATGAAATTTATTGTCATTCTTTTTTTGCTATTCACTTCTATTTATACACTGGCCCAACAAAGTGATTCTCAATTGGCCTATACCTATTATCAAGCCAAAGAATACGATAAAGCTGCCGAAAAATTTTTGAAATTATACGAACGCACACACTCGGCAAATTTTCTGGATTATTATATTATCTGCCTGATTAATGGTAAAGAATACGACAAAGCCGAAGATACCCTGAAAAAATTACTGAAAACCGACGATAGCAATAAAGATTTTCTGATCGACCTGGGCTATATCTATCAACAACAAGGGAAAACCAATAAATCGGAGGAATGTTACGGGAAAGCAATCAAAAAAATTATTCCGCAAAATACAGCAATCATTAATCTGGCCAATAAATTTAAAAATATCCGGGAATATAGCTGGGCGATCAAGACTTATCAGCAAGGCCGGATACTTTTGAAAAAACCGGATGCCTTTCTGAAAGAATTAGGGGATTGCTATCTGATGGAAAGAGATTACGAACAGATGATGCCTCTCTTTGTCCGCACCCTGGAACTGAACCCGGGGAGTATCGACAATATTACCGCCCAGCTAAGTTTTGCCCGTTCGAACGACATTGTCAATAGTATAGACCCGGTGATCGAAAAAACACTGAAATCCTTATGCCAGAAGACGGATTATCTCCCGGTTTTTGATGAATTGGCTGTATGGTATAATCTACAAATCCGGAATTATCTCCTGGCACTTCAACATGCCGTATTATTAAATAACAAGTCTGAAAATAAACTGCATATTTTTTTGAATATAGCTCTCGATGCGATAAACAATAAAGCTTTCGACCAAGCCACCATAGCTTACCAAAAGATCCTCGGCAAAGGCAAGGAGAACAATCCGTTTTACCTTCCGGCCCGTAAAGGTATATTGACTTGTCGGTATGAACAACTCCGGCAAAGTCCTGCCGACCGTTCAGACTACCTGCAAATAGCCGGAGATTGTGAGAAATATATGCAGGAATTCGGTTATACTCCGACCAATATAGACATTCTCTCTTTATTGGCCGAGCTCTATGCCTATCGACTCCAACGACCGGATTCGGCCGATCGCTTGCTCGATAAAGCCATCCGGATGCCAAGATTAAATTCCAACACTTTGAGTCAGCTGAAATCCCAAAGAGCCGCTCTATTGACTTTTATGGACAATCCCTGGGAAGCGACTATCCTATATACCCAGCTTGAAAAGGCAAATCCGAACAATGACATCGGGTATGAGGCCAAACTGAAAAAGGCAATGTTAGCTTATTATGCAGGTGATCTCTTGTGGGCAAAAGCTCAGTTCGATGTATTGAAAGGAGCAACAAGTAAGCTGATCTCTAACGATGCTATCCAAATGTCCCATTTCATCCATATGAATTATGAGGCAGAAGGGGATAACCGGGATTTAGAAAAAATGGGACGCACAGAATATCTGCTTTATAAACAACAGTTTCAAGAAGCTCTCCCCCGATTGGACAGCCTGATCGGGCACTGTTCGCCGGGTATCTCCGATTACGCCACCCTGCAAAAAGCCCGGTCGCTCTGCGCATGTTTCCAGGATGAAGAGGCTGCCAAGTTACTAAGCGAATTAAAAGATCGTTCGGAACAAGTATATATCAAGGCCGAAGCTTTATTCCAACTTGCCGGTCTGAAGAGAAAACAAAAAGAACTGCAACAAGCGAAAGAATTGTATCGGTTACTCGTCACCGATTATTCGGGTAGTGTTTACAGTATTGAAGCAGCCAAACTCTACCGGGATCTGGAAGCCGGAGAACAAACAGAGGTAAATAACCTTTAAAACGAATTTTATGCGAATCATTTACAATACCAGTTTTATCATCGATGAAGACATCGAAACAGCATGGATCGGTTTTATCCGGAAGAACTATATTTCCGTACTTCAGACCAACCGCCTTTGTGAAGATATTATCTTCACCAAAGTATCGATCGATCAGCCCGAAGGTAAAACTTATTCCTTACAGTTGGTTTTCAATTCCGAAGAACAACAAAACCACTTTTTGGATGAATGGCTGCCGGATATAGAAAAAAAGATTATCCAAATTTTTTCTAATCGGTATTTATGCTTTAGTAGTATATTGACAGAAATCTAAAGTTATGGAAAAATTAATTATGGGAATCGACCCCGGTACCAACTTTATGGGATATGCGATCATCAAAGTATTCGGAAAAAACCAAAAACCGGAATTAGTAGTATCGGGAATTGTAGATATGATTAAAATTACAGACCCTTATATCAAACTTCAGCGGATATTCAGCCGTACCCTACAAGTGATCGATAGTTATCAACCGGATGAACTGGCGATAGAAGCTCAGTTTTATGGAAAGAACGTTCAATCCATGCTAAAACTCGGCCGGGCTCAAGGGGTTGCTATTGCAGCTGCTCTCCAAAGAGATATCCCCATTTTCGAATATGCTCCACGGAAGATTAAAATGAGTGTTACCGGTTCGGGAACCGCCTCAAAAGAACAAATCGCCCTTTTACTAGGTAAGTTTATGACTTTACACACCACCTCAGAAATGCTGGACGAAACAGATGCTATTGCTATCGCTTATTGTCATTATCTGCAAAGTTGTAATCCGCTGACTTCAGCAGGGCATACCTGTAAATCCTGGAACGATTTCATCAAGAAGAATCCGGATAAACTAGTCTGAGCAATCTTATTTTTCAGCTTTCCGGCATATTGATCTATCTCATAAGATACGAAAGGAAGACCAGCGAACTTTTACTTATCAATTACCTCCATATAATTAAACAGATAAAGTCATCAAAAAACGTAGGTTCATTTTTTTTCTTTCTATTCCGATTCCGGGTTTTATACCGTCAGACCGGCTCACCTCTATCGGATTATGGATAATTGGGTTATTTTATCGGAAAATCTTTTTTTGCTGAAATTTATGGTTTTCAGGTTCGGTTTAGCTTGCCAGGCAGTGATAACGTAAGTCGGAGGTGTTCGTGTTCGGGGACCATTGGAGCTCTGTCGAGTGTCGTCTTGCTTTTTCTGAACGCCCGACCGGTGGTGTCTGACGAGCCTGCGAGGAGTTCCGCCGGTCAGTGAAAGAAAAAGATAGATGACCGACAGAAGCGACCGCGTCCCCAAACACGAACACCGAAGACGAGTAAGTAACAGAATAATTCTACGTTTTCTCAGGAACAATGGAGAAAAGAAGAACAAACTTTAATTCTCTCCTTCTCCAATTCTCAGGTTGTAAGTATAAACACCACCGCCTAATACGCATTTACCATCTTTATTTTCCAGCATTATCAAGATACCTTTGCATGTGATTCGATATGCCTTTTTGGCATTCATTTTAAATAATCGGTAAAATCATGTCCTTAATAGACAGTTTAAAAAAAGATATTCACTATATAGAAAGCTTAAATAGTTGTATGAACTGTGGAGTTTGTACAGCTATTTGCCCTTCTGCCGAATTTTACAATTATGATCCCCGAATAATAGCCGACACAGTCCAACGCCAGGACGAAGAGAGTATCGAAGGGTTACTGAAATCCGATACGATTTGGTATTGCGGAGAATGTATGTCGTGCAAAACCCGTTGTCCACGCTGTAATACACCCGGCGGAATCATCATGGCACTACGCAGATTATCACAGGAAAAAGGATGGTTTACCGAATCTGAAAAAGGACGTCAGCAATTTGCCCTGAAAAGAATATTAGGAAATAACATACTGAATTACGGCTATTGCGTCACTCCCGATATTGTGAAACCGGAAATGCATCCGGAACAAGGTCCTGTCTGGGAATGGATTTATGAACACCGCGACGAGGTATACGAACGAACACATTCGAATTACAAACAAACGGGAGCCGGCGCCTTAAGAAAAGTCGACGACGACTCGCTCAACGAACTGAAACAAATCTTCGAAGTAACCGGAGGATCGGAATTCATGGAGAATATCGAAACCTATTCCCTCCAAAAAGCCGAGGAAGAAGGGATGGACCCGGAAAGTTATTTTCTGCATACTTATACGGATAACAATGGGAGACATGGGGGGAGGTAAAAAGCGAAAGGCTAGAAGCTAGAGGCTAGAAAGAAAGAAGGGAAAAAAGAGAGAAAAGGAGAAATACAGAAAGAGGAAAAAGAAATGAATCTGGAAGGTAAACAACAAATATGGAATGATTATCAGAAAGAGATTGCTGATGATCGGTATTATTATGCGAGAAGTTGTATTCGTCAGACTTTTTTTCCAGGGTCCGAATGGGCTTATCTGGATATACTGAATAATAAATTGGGAAAAACTGTTCTCGACGATCCGCGACACACGACTTGCACAGGTATCGGTTATCATTCCGATGTCGTACCGATCGAGACTATCATGACCGTCGTCGCCCGTCATTTTGCTTTGATGACTGAAGCCGGATTCGAAAATATGACTCCCTCCTGCATTACTTCTTTCGGTATTTATACAGAAATCCTGCATACCTGGGAGACTCATCCCGAATGGGAAGAAAAGACCCGGGAATTTTTATGGAAAGCAACGAAACGGGAATTCCAAAAGCCGAAGAACCTGGCACATACTTCCGATGTCATCTATAAATTCAGAAATGAAATTGCAGCTCAGAAAAAATATAGTCTGGTAGATATACACACCGGACGCCCTTTGCAAGTAGTCGACCACATCGGTTGTCATTACGCTAAAATGTTTCCCAGCAAAGGCATCGGGGGGGCAGAATTTCCTGCTGTATTGTCGGGAATGGTCTCCGCTTGGGGAGGCCAACCGGTCGACTACCCCGAAAGACGACACTGTTGCGGATTCGGTTTCCGGAATTACCTGGTATTAGCCAACCGGGGATTCTCTGTCGCAAATTCGAAAAAGAAATTCGAATCCATGCAACCCTATGAACCGGACTTTATTATTACCAATTGCCCGGGTTGTGCCATGTTTCTGGACAAGTGGCAATACACCATCAGTGAAATGGAAGGTACCACTTACGGTCCGGATGGTTACGGTATCCCTGTTCTGACCTATGAAGAAGTGGCGGCTTTGGTTTTAGGATACGATCCCTGGGAGATCGGCCTGCAAATGCATCAGGTCAGCGTCGAGCCTCTATTGGATAAAATGGGTATCCGGTATGATCCGGAGGCCAAATATAAAAATGTCCGGGGAGAAGATATGGGACATCCCCAGTGTCCTACTTATCTCAAAGTCTGATCTGCCCCACCCCATTGAAACAACTGAATATAAAATGAAAAAAGAATCATATGTGTGTTATTATTATAGGTGCAGGACCCGCAGGATGTGAGGCAGCCTACCGGCTGGTTCAGTCAGGTGAAACGGTCGAATTGATCGAAAAAGAAAGCGAAACCGGAGGGAATTTGAACAACTGGTATCAACTTTTCCCCGATCGGAAACAAGCTCGTGATCTGAATCAAAGTCTCCGCAAAAATATCCAGCACCCTGATATTCACCTCCATTTGGGAAGTCATCCGGTCAAAATTTTACGGACCGAAAATAATAAATTCACACTGGAACTGAGCGACGGAGCCTTATTAAAAGGAGATGCCCTATTGGTCACCAGTGGCTTCCGCCTGTTTAACGCCCGCCGGAAAGAAGAATATGGGTATGGTATCTACGAAAATGTGATCACTTCCGTAGAACTGGAAAATTTCTTCATCAATCATCACATAGCCACCTCTACCGGTCAAATTCCCAAACGAATCGGACTGATTCATTGTGTAGGCTCGAGAGACGAAAAGATTTGTAATTACCACTGTTCCAAACTCTGTTGTGTAACAGCGGTCAAACAAGCCATCGAACTTCGTGAGATGTTGCCGGAAACCGAAATTCTATGTTTTTATATGGATATGCGGATGTTCGGTCCGGGATATGAGGAACTCTACCGGGAAGCTCAGGAGAAATACAACATCAAATTTGTACGGGGACGTTTATCGGAAGCTTCTGAAAACAAAGAGAAACAATTGCTTATTAAAGTCGAGGATACACTGGTGGGTAAACCTTTGAAGATGACCCTCGATCTGATGGTGCTGATGGTAGGTATGGAACCATCCGAAGGCAGCACACAGCTCGCCTCGATGCTAGGCCTCGACACTGCTCCCAATGGCTTTATCCGGGTCGGAGATCCCCATACGGGAACCAACCGAACCAACCAGCCAGGCATTTTTATCGCCGGATGCAGCTCCTCTCCCATGAACCTGACCGACACCCTGACCGATGCACGTTCTGCAGCGATCACTATCGGAGAATATCTGAAACATAGCGAAAACAAGCATTAATCTTTGAAGCTGAACTTTTATGAACTTTTGGGGTTTTTCAATATCTGAAGCGCGGGTTATCGATTATGATAAAAATGATAAAAGTCTGGTAACAGCCATGACGGCCGACGTACCCAGCACCAAGCTCTGTATCGGATGCGGAGGATGTACGGCCACTTGTACCGCCGGCAACCTGACCGAATTCAATATCCGTAAACTGCAAATGCTGGTGAAGCGAGGAGAAACCAAAGAGGTCGGTGACCACCTCCAAAAATGTATGTTGTGTGGAAAATGTCTGCTGGTTTGTCCACGGGGAGTAGATACCCGGCACATGATCCTAAGCCTGCTCAAATATATAAACAGCCTTTAGCTTATAGCTTTGTAGCCTTTAGCTTATAGCTTTTTACTTTTTACCTTTTACTTTTTTTAATTATGTATTACGATCCCTTTGTACTTCCTTTCACTATCGGTCTGAATATCCTCCTGATTTATCTGGTCATCAAATATGCCCGTTGGATTCGTACCTTCTCCACCGAAGACAAACGAACTATCCGGCGGAATGTTTTCAGTCTGAAAACCCTGAAAGCCGGTAAAGAAGTATTTCTGGAAAGTCTTGTACATCATAAAATCTTCCGCACCAATCCTTTTCTGGGGTATATGCACATGTGTTTCGGATTAGGGTGGTTTTTGCTGATCGTTGTGGGTAAAATCGAGTCGTTGGTATACCATACCAGTATTTTCAACCCACCTTATTTTGCCATATTTTTCCGCTATTTTCATCCGGCACAGGAAACATTTCCCTATAGCAACACTTTTGCTTTCCTGATGGATCTGATCTTGTTGATGATCCTCTCCGGGTTAACCCTGGCTTTCCTGAAACGAATGTATTCCAAAGCACTCGGTCTGAAAAAGACGACCAACCATCGTCCTTTCGACTTACTCATCCTCACGGTATTGTGGTTAATATTCCCTCTTCGCTTTCTGGCCGAGAGCTTTACCAGTGGAGTACGCGGAGGAGGTAGTTTTCTGACTCATTCGGCAGGTAATTTCTTCGACACTTTCTTACCGATCGAATCGCTTGCCTACCCGGCCTGGTGGGCCTATTCTTCGGCTTTGGGTCTTTTCTTCCTGCTTCTTCCCTTTTCCCGGTATATGCATATCCCGACAGAAATCGTTTATATTTTTCTGAAAAACTGGGGAATGAAACAAGGACGCAAATTTACTGCAATCAGCCAATTTCAGTTATATTCCTGTTCACGCTGTGGAATTTGCATCGATCAATGCCAACTGGGCTCTGTTTTGAATATGAAAGACACTCAACCGGTGTACTACCTGAAAAAAATTCGCCATCACAAAGCCTATGCCGCACAGACCGACAATTGTCTGATGTGCGGACGGTGTGAATCCGCTTGTCCGGTCGATTTGAAATTGAATGCCTTAAGACTTAGCCAACGTTCAGACTATACCCGGATAACCAAATCCAGTTATGAATATGTTCCAGGGACCGCCTTCCAATCAGCTAAAATAGCCTATTTTGCCGGTTGCATGGGGCATTTGACTCCAGGAGTGATCCGTTCCATGCAAACCATTTTTACCAAGGCCCATGCCGACTATACTTTCATTGACGAAAAGGAAGGAGTATGTTGCGGAAGGCCAGCCTTGTTA
>NZ_LARE01000070.1:0-16191 GCF_000980245.1 Odoribacter sp. N15.MGS-14 | reverse complement strand
TAATCATGAGTCCCTATTTCTCAAACCGGGTAGAAAATGACGAAATTTTACACAATGTATACGAGACAGTCAATGGAGAAGCCCTGACCGGACGTGGTGTTGTCATCGGCAGCTATTTTTGTATCGGAAGATATCAGAATGTGATTGTGCTTACCGATAAGGGCGGGGCCCGCCTGTCGGCCATCACCATGCAAAAAACATTTGATATGTCCACGTTGGTACTTGATCTATCATCCTGGAAACCGGAAAGTTACATTTTCTGGCAATATTACTGGAGCCCGGGAAGATTTGGCTACGATGCGATCGTGTCGAACGGTCGTTTTTATGAATACAGTGCGATCAGCAGCACGGGATTTACAACTTATACCGAACCGATCCTGAAAGACGGCTTGACTTATAAAGCATCGCCTTATGCCCCTAAATGGTTTGATTATTATCAGGGTATTCTTTATGATGAAATCGGTGGACGTTTTCTGGGAATCGAGAATAATACATGGATTTTGAAAGAATTGGCAGTGGCCACGACAACCCAACCTTTCGATTGGGGAAATATGCATGCCAGCCTCCGTTATATGGAAACAGGATACAATAATTACGAATACGGATTATTCGAGGATTGGGATACGAAAAAAATGACATTATGCGTTTTCAATTTTGATACAAAGCCCAATATCGGTGTAGGGAAATACCCGGCAGACAATTGTCCGGAACTGGAGAAAGCGAAATATTTTGCAGTAGGTTCACTCGGTCCTGTTTTTTTATATGCCACCGACCGGGATATTTACCGGTATGATTACAATGGGACGAATACCGGTGAAAAACTTTACACTTTGGCCCAGGCCGATGAAAAAATAACGGGAATGAAAATATTCAAACCTTGTATCGATCGTTTTATTCCGAATCATCCCTATAACAATAAAGTGCTGATTCTTTCCACTTACAATGAGAGTAAGAAAGAAGGGAAAATTTATATGTACTATATCAATGAGGTGAACGGAATGATCGATATTGCTTCGGAAAAAGTATTCGAAGGTTTCGGAGAAATCCTGGATATGGAATATAATTACCCGAAATACGGTGCTTAAAATGAGCAGAGGTTTGAAAATAGTTTTTGTGCTTTCCTGCTGTTTTTTGTGGGAAGCACAAGCCTTTTCCCAGGTAAGAGTCCGCTTCGACGCCACTTTCGGGCAAGAGGAAATCCGGATCGGGTTCCGGGAACAAACTTATAAAGTGAAACTAGATGAATCAGGCGCAGGGAAGATAACTATTCCGGATTCACTGGTTCCCGGATATGCAGTTTTATATGGTCCGCGCAACGCTTATTCGTTTTATCTTGTACCGGGACAACAACAGGAAATTACCCGGCTGAACGGACAAGAGATTAAATTTGCCGGAGCGGCTAAAGCGATCAATATCTATCTGAACAGTCCGTTTTTGAATAACCGGGATCCGGGGTATGAAAAAGGGGAAGAAGAATTTTTGAAAGCATGGGCACTGATGCCCGGCAGATTACAATCACATCTTGATTCTTTACCTCTGCCGGCGGATTTTAAAAAATCGGAGCGTAAACGGCTTTATTATGTGGCTTGCCATTCATTATTGGATTATCCCCTTCGTCATGCCAGATTATTACGCCTGAAAAGTTATTCCCCGGGAGAAAGGTATTACCGGAAAGTATCGGAATTGCTTCAGGAGGATCCTTCAGCTCATGAATTCTGGGAATACCGCCAGTTTTTCAGGAATGGTATACAATTGCTGGGAGAAAGAAAAAAAACTGAAACAGGTAAACCATTGGATAAGTTAAAGTGTGAACTGGATTATATATGCAATCACATTAAGGATGAAGAATTGGCGGGTTATTTAGTCGACGAAAGCATGTCCGGATATATCAGGTACTTCGGATCAGAAGGAATAGAAGCGTTTTTACCCCTTTATCGGGAAAAGGTAAAGGATGAAAAACAAAAAGCAGCATTTTTCCGGTCGTATGAACAATATACCCGTTTGGAAAAAGGTAGAAAAGCACCCCATTTTTCCCTTTTGGATAAAGACGGTAACCGGAAGAATTTATCTGACTGGCTGGGCAATTACGTTTATATCGATGTCTGGGCAACCTGGTGCGGACCGTGTTGTCGCGAACTCCCGGCATTTCATAAATTAAAAGAGGAGTTCAAGGATAAGCCTATTTGTTTTGTAAGTATCTCTATCGATGCGGATGAAGCTGCCTGGCGGGCCAAGATAGAAAAGGACAGCCTGGATGGTATCCAATTGAGGGTAAACGAAGAAGATACTTTTAAAAAGGATTATAAGATTTCATGGATTCCCCGTTTTCTATTGATAGATCGGGAGGGAAAAGTACTGGATGCCAATATGACACGTCCTTCGGATACAAAAACAATAGAAAAACTCACTACTTTATTGTCCGATCGCTAACAGTCTGACAGGGAGGAAAAACAATTACGTTCCTCCCGGTCAGATCTTTTCCAGATCTCCTTTTGCTACCCATCCTTCATTGCCGTCTGCCATCCGGATATTGTACCAATCTCCCAATTGGCCTACGACACGGACTTTCAACCCTTCGTGAATCAAAAACAGGCTCGTACCGCTATTATCCGGCGCACCTTTTACCGTCACACTCGGAGTTGTAATAATCGCATACTCTCTGTCGGTGACTTTCTTATCCTGCTGCATAGCAAAAAACATCGTCCCAACAGTCAGGAAAAAGACTATAATCCCCACGACAAAACCAGTCTTTTTGATACCGACCGAAGGAGAATAGAAAAATAAAGCTGCCATCACCAAAAAGAGGATAAAGAGAGTAACCGAGATATATCCCCACTGATCGGCGGAAAAATAACCGACAAACCCTTTGTACCACCTCACCAGAAACAATTCGGGCAACACTTCGATTTTGTCTACGATAGCTTGCTGGGCCATTTTCAGGTTGTAGCGGGCAGAAGCATCCGAGGGGTCTAATAATAAGGCCCGTTCATAATTCAATATGGCCTGCGTATTCTCTCCCAGTTTATAATAACAATTACCCAGATTATAATATAAGATAGCCGATTCCATGCCACCGGCCCTCAATTTCCGGTATATTTCAGCTGCTTCATTGTATTTTCCCTCCCGGTAAAATTCCTCTGCCTGTTTCTCCGATTGCGGATCGGTAGCGGCTAAGGCACACAAACTTATCAGTAAAACCGGCAATATCAACAATATCTTTTTCATAGTTTCTAATCTTTAATCACCGGATGGCTTTATCCAGCTTTGTAATCACATCAATACTATCTGTATATACTTTCCCCATTTCCTGATCGGAATTACTTCCGGGAGCATAACGGGCATATTCACAAGTATCCAATACAGCGATAAATTCCTTGATTCTGTCTTCCTCTACTCCTTTCGACTGGAGAATTTCACTGATATTATCCCGGTTCAGTTCGGCACGGTCGATATTCAGTTTATAACTCATATATCCCCAAAGGGCTTTCAATACTTCATCGTAGAATTGCTCTGCATTGTGATTTTTCATCGCGCTGGCAGCCACTTTGAGGCGTTTGCGGGCCATCTTGTTGGCCGCTCTATTCTTCACCCGGACTATATCGGCATTCGCTTTGATTCTCCGGCGGTTCAAGACTGCACCGACAACGAACAATACGAACGGAATCAATAAAGCCAGCCAGTATAAGGTAGTTCCGAAGAAACGTACCCCGGCAGCCTTCAGATTCAATCCCTCCGTTTTCAGGTAACGGATATCTTCACCCACTTTACGGACATCTTCTTTCTTGAACGACTTTACCTGATTACCGGTCGAAGTTTCCACCTGCCCTTTATCGGCTCCTTTTCTGACATGGATATTGTATTCAGCCCCCGCAATGGTCTTGTAAGTGTTCGATTGTGAATCGAAATAAGAAAACCGAATGGCCGGAACCTTATAGTCTCCGGAATAACGGGGGATGATCAGGTATTCAAAAGAAACACTACCCGCCATGCCATTTTCCGTAATATTCAGATCTCTGGATTCTTTCGGATCATACACTTCGAAATCCAGGGGGAAATTAATCGTCGGTGCTTTTAATAACTTCAGGTTGCCCGTTCCGCGGAAAGTCACTTTATAAGTGATCGCATCATTGGCATTCACCGTATCCGCCGAAAGGGAGGTAGCCATCGTTACATTCCCTACCGTTCCGCCAAAACCGGCAGGTTTCCCAAGCTGAGGAAGTTCTTTCACCTGAATAGTGACCGGTTTACTTCTCCGCATCGCCCGGACATCTTTGTAATTACCGAAAAACTCGTCGAAGAAACTACGGCCTCCGTTAGCTAAACGCTGACGGACAATACATTCCAACTCGAAAGGCTCGATCGTAATCTCTCCGGTATGTTGCGGATACAACAATACTTTCCGGATAGTTCCGACATTGTAAATCTGCCCGTCCACCGCTTCCCGAACCAATTCGATACGTTGCGGCGTGGGTACTTCTTCGGCCAGAAATCCGTTGAAATCCGGAAATTTAGTTCTGCCCAGATTGACCAGATCGACCTTTGTATACACTTTAATCGTAGCCATCAGACTTTCTCCCATATACAGGCTACGCCGACTGACCTCGACTTTAACGAACAGGTTATTGTCATTGACTGTAGCATTGGCATCCGGCTGCACCGGCCGGTTTGTCGCCGCCTGATTACCGTTTGAATTACGACTACCTTCGACGACCTCTATTTTCAGAGCATTGGATGTATATTCTTTTCCATCGATAATCACTGTCGCTCCGGGAATCTGAAAAGTACCTTTTTTAGTTCCTTCCAAAATATAGGTATAAGAGTACACTACACTCTGTGTCTTTTTTCCGTTGAAATCCGAGGCATAAAAAGATTGTCCTACGGAAGGTCCCATCAGCAGGTCGAATCCTTCCAGGGTAGGCACTTTAAGGTTGTCCCCTTCTTTATTCAGGGTATATTCCAACTTAAACTGCTCACCAACGGCAACTACAGAAGGAGCAGAAGCCTTGAATTCTACATTTTGGGCGTAAGCCAGTGAAGTGAAAAATAACAATATGATTAATCCGATTTGTCTCATTGCCATATTTATTTAAGCCGCAAAATTACCAATCTTTTTCGATTTTCATTTTCTTTGCTTTCTGTTCCTGTGCTTTTTGTTTCTGCACTTTTTCCTGAACATTCTTTTCATCGTTCTGCAAAGCCTCTAACAAACGTTCCGCATCCTCCTTAGAAATCTTACCCTGCTGTTGCTGAGGTTGTTGTTGCTGGTCTTTATTCTGATCATTTTTATTCTGCTGGTCTTTATTCTGATCTTGACGGTCTTTATTTTGTTGGTCTTTGTTCTGATCTTGCTGATCCTTATTTTGTTGGTCTTTGTTCTGATCTTGCCGGTCTTTATTCTGATCCTGTTGATCTTTATTCTGATCTTGATGGTCTTTATTCTGATCCTGTTGATCTTTATTCTGATCTTGCTGATCCTGGTTTTGGTCCTTATTTTGGTCTTGATTATCCTTGTTCTGATCTTTATTCTGATCCTTGTTCTGATCCTGATTCTGTTGATCCTGTTGTTGTTTATGGCGTGCAAATTCCAGGTTATATTTCGTTTGTTCAGAAGCCGGACGATTCCTTAATGAGTTTTTATACGCTTCGATGCTCTCGTCGGTTTTCTCCATCGCTAACAAAGTATTCCCGATATTATGATAAATTTCGCCCAACCGTTCTTTATCGGTTTCTTGTTTTGCCAAAGCAGAAAACTGTTCCAGAGCTTCATCGTACTTTTTCTGCTTATATAAAGCATCGGCCATATTAAAAGCCGCTTCAAATGAATTTGCCTTTTTATCGGCAGCTTTACGATATTCCACCTCAGCCTTTTCGAAATCCTGTTTTTCGAATAATTCGTTTCCTTCCCGGATAAATTTCCGTTCTTGCTGAGCAATAGCGGGCCATGCAGCCAACAAGGTCACCACCGTTATTATCATAGACTTTACCATAACATTCATCATTTTTCGTACATTATTATCGTCAATCCGATTCTCTGTCTTTTCTTTTAGCGTTTGAAAAGATTGATCTTCATAAAATGTTTATTCTTTCTGCCCAGAATCATAAACTCCACAAAGATGAAAAACAACCCCACCAACAGGAAGTACTGGTACTTCTCGGCATAATCACTATATACCCGCTCTTCAAGCAAGCTTTTCTCCATACGATTGACTTCGTCCAGGAGCCGGTTAAGTCCGACTTCGGTATTGCTGGCCCGGATATACAGCCCCTCTCCGGCTTTAGCTATATCCTGCAAAGTTTGTTCGTCCAGTTTGGAGATGACTACATTCCCCTGTGCGTCCTGCATAAATTGTCCGGGTTTTCCTTTCTCCGGGATCGGAGCACCCTGTTCCAATCCCATCCCTATGGTATGGATTACGATTCCTTTTTCATGGGCTTGCTTAGCAGCCGCAACCGCATCATCCTGATGGTTTTCTCCGTCCGTGATGACAATAATCGCTTTGGACGTCTCGGTTTCCGGTGTAAACGACCGGGCGGCCAGATCGATCGCACTCCCGATAGCCGTCCCCTGTACCGGTACGATATCCGTACTGATATTCGACAGGAAAAGCTTGGCCGAAGAATAATCGGTAGTAATAGGTAATTGCACATAAGCATCCCCCGCAAATACAATCAAACCGATCTTATCGTTCGATAATTTCTCTACCATCCGGGAAATGGCCATCTTAGCTTTTTCCAAACGACTGGGTTTGATATCCTGTGCCATCATCGAATTGGAAACGTCGAGAGCGATCATCAACTCTACACCTTTTTTCTTCACCTGCTGCAGTTTCGAACCGAACTGAGGGCCTGCCACTCCGACAATGACAAACAATAAGGCCAGCATCAGCATAACGAACTTCCACGTGCCCCGCTTGAACGATAAAAGAGGCATCAAAGGCCCGAGTAATTCCGGATTACCGAATTCTGCTATCGCCTTCTTTTTTCGTCGGATCATCACCACATAAAAAACAATCAACAGTGGGATAACAATCAAGAGATATAATAATTCAGGATGTGCAAATCTAAACATAGCCAAATAATTTTACGGTATTTTCCTTAAAAGAGTATACTTCAGAACTGCCTGTGCAATCAGTAAACACATACCCAGCAAACCGAAAATAAAATACTGTTCATTCTTTTTACTGAAATGTTTCACTTCTATCTTACTTTTCTCCAACTGATCGATCTCGGAATAGATCTGCTGTAATTTATCGTTATCCGTCGCCCGGAAATATTTACCGCCGGTCACGTTAGCAATCTGTTGTAATACCCCTTCGTCGATTTCCACAGGCATATTCTGCAATTGCACGCCGAAGGGAGTGGGAACAGGATAAGGAGCTTCGCCATAGGTTCCGACTCCGATCGTATATACCCGGATACCGAAAGCTTTAGCTAATTCGGCAGCCGTGACAGGTGCTATCGCTCCCTGATTATTGATACCGTCTGTCAACAAAATCACCACTTTCGATTTACCGGGGCTATCTTTCAACCGGTTGACCGCATTAGCCAAACCCAGACCGATCGCCGTTCCATCCTGGATCATACCGCTTTTCACCTCCCGGAGTAGATTGACCAATACAGCCTGATCGGTAGTCAACGGACACTGGGTAAAGCTCTCGCCGGCAAAAACCACCAATCCGATTTTATCCTGAGGACGTTCGAGGATAAATTTCGTAGCCACCTCTTTAGCCGCCTCTAAACGGTCGGGCGTAAAGTCACGGGCCAGCATACTCGTGGAAACGTCCAGAGCCAGTGCGATATCGATACCTTCACTGGTATAAGTTTGCCAGCTATTACTGGACTGCGGACGAGCCAAGGCCGTCACCAATAAGATAATGGCAAGCAATTCCAATACGAACAAAACATGCCGCCACCAGATCCGGCCGGAATGTTTGATCCCCTTAAACGCCTGTAATGAAGAAAACTGTAAATCAGCATGCGACTTTTTTTCCTTCAGGATATACCAGACGATCATTGGTACTAAAAGTATCAATAACAGGAAATATTTCGGGTTTGCAAATTCGAATCCAAACATTTTATTTCAGTTTACAAATTAACTCATACACTCTTTTCAAAGTGCCTGATCGCCTCATTTATCTTTTACGTCTTCGGGAGTTTCGCTTTTTTCAGCTTCTTTTCGCTGTTGTTCTTCTTCCTGACGTTTTCTTTCTTCTTCCTGTTTCTGCTGCTGAGCAATTTCAGCCTCTACCCGTTGGTGAGTGTTATTGACAAATTCGTAAGCGGCATCCAGATAACGGGAATTTTCATCCTGCAAGGGAGTAAACTTAGCGAATTTCACATAATCGGCCGTCGTCAACATCTCTGCTATTCTCTCCCGTTCTTTGGCTTCTACCTCTTTACAATTTACCAAGGCCTGCATTGTTTCGGAGGAGGTCTGTTCCATGGCAGGTATAGCGAACTCTCCGTCAAGGTATTGGCGTACGGTATCCGTCAATCGGGTATAATATTCCTTTTCTTTTCCGGCCTGCCAAAGCTTATTGCCCTTGATTTCATCCAAGGAACGGATAGCCATGACATAAGGCGGAATTTCTTCTTTCTTCGGCGTAAACAAGGGTTTGTTCTTCCGCCTCCGGTCCCAATACAGCCAGAAGATCAGAATAAGGGCAATCCCTAACAAAACCCACAACAGATAAGGCAAAATCTCGGCAAAAGTCCAGGGTGCGGCATAAGGCATAACGATATCGTAATTCCCCTTTTGCGGATCTACCTGGAAAGTATTCACCACCAATCCTACGGGATCGGTCCGAACAATATTATTATATTCCTGACTTTCGATCGTAATGGGCTGAGGAGGCACAACATATACTCCTGTATCGAAAGCAGTGACGACATATTTTTCCTCCAAAAGCCATCTTCCATCCTTTTCTTTTACAGAATCCCGTACAGGACCGGAGATAATCTCCAATCCATGGACAACCGTATCCTGTAACCGAGGGAACACAATCTGGACTCCCGGGTCTACCTTCGCTTTAAAAGTAAGATGTTGTTGATCTCCAATCATCATATAATTGGTGTCAAGCGCCACCCCATATTCTACATGCTGAGCTTTCAGGGTCGCCACCCCTAAAAACAAGCACAGATATAATAATATTTGTTTCAAAACACTCCTCATAGTTACGATCTTTGATCAAAATCCATAATAATTAAGCCCTTTTCTTAAACAAAGTGATTAAAGCCCTGACGTAGTCTTCGTCGGAACGGATATTAGCGACATCGACTCCCGAACGTTTGAAGATTGCATCCAGTTCCTTTTCGCGGACAAAAGCATATTTTTCATACGCTTCCCTCAGCTTTTTATCGGAAGTATCCACCCACATCTGTTCTCCGGTTTCGGCATCCCTCAGGTACATCATCCCGACCGGAGGCAATTGATTTTCCCGGGGGTCGTATACCCTCAGGGCGACAACATCGTGTTTCCGGTTAGCGATAGCCAAAGCATGGGCAAAATCGTGCTCGTCGATAAAATCGGAAATAACAAAACAGGTACACCGTTTCTTGATCGAATTGGTCATATATTCCAATGCCTGTTCGATATCGGTCTGTTTATCTTCCGGATAGAAATCGATCAGTTCGCGAATAATATGCAAGATATGTGTTCTTCCCTTCTTCGGAGGAATAAATTTCTCGATCTTATCCGAGAAGAAAATCACCCCGATCTTATCGTTATTCTGGATTGCAGAAAAAGCAAGCACTGCAGCAATTTCGGTAATCTGGTTTTTCTTCAGTTTCGAAATAGTCCCGAAATTACGGGAGGCACTGACATCGATCATCAACATGACCGTCAACTCCCGTTCTTCCTCGAAGATCTTCACATAAGGACGGTTGTGGCGGGCAGTCACATTCCAGTCGATATTCCGGATATCGTCGCCGTACTGATATTCTCTTACCTCACTGAAAGTCATACCTCTCCCCTTAAAGGCAGAATGATATTCGCCGGCAAAAATATTTTTGGACAAGCCCCGGGTTTTAATCTCTATCTTCCGGACCCGCTTTAACAATTCAGAAGTTTCCATATCTAAAAGTAAAAGGTTAAAAGTAAAAGGTTAAAAACGACCTTCCGACTATGGAACCTCTACGGCATTCAGGATCTCGTTGATAATATCCTCACTGGTAATGTTATTGGCTTCAGCCTCATAAGTCAGGCCGATACGGTGACGCAAAACATCATGACATACCGCCCGTACATCTTCGGGGATGACATAACCACGACGTTTGATGAAAGCGTACGCTTTGGCAGCCTTGGCCAAACTGATGCTGGCACGCGGCGAACCTCCGTAAGCGATCATGCTGACAAACTTGTCGAGCCCGGCTTCCTGCGGAAAACGGGTGGCAAAAACAATATCGATGATGTATTTTTCAATTTTCTCATCCATGTATACATCCTTCACTACTTCACGGGCACGAATGATATCTTCGGGTTTCAGAATAGTAGATGCCTTAGGGAAGGCTTTCTCCATATTCTGACGAACGATCAGCTTTTCTTCTTCTTTTTTGGGGTAATCGATCACTACTTTCAGCATAAAACGGTCGACCTGGGCTTCAGGTAACGGATAGGTACCTTCCTGTTCGATCGGATTCTGGGTGGCCATAACCAGGAAAGGTTCGGGCAAACGATAGGTCATATCTCCGATCGTCACCTGACGTTCCTGCATTGCTTCCAATAAAGCAGACTGTACTTTTGCCGGAGCACG
Source organism: Odoribacter sp. N15.MGS-14 (assembly GCF_000980245.1). NCBI lineage: Bacteria > Pseudomonadati > Bacteroidota > Bacteroidia > Bacteroidales > Odoribacteraceae > Odoribacter > Odoribacter sp. N15.MGS-14. The sequence continues at coordinate 5,440 of NZ_LARE01000070.1, read as the reverse complement.
GTTGATTTCATCCGCCAGAATGAAGTTCGCAAAAATCGGTCCTTGTTTTACCACAAACTCTTCTCTCTTCTGAGAATAAATCATCGTACCGATCACATCGGCAGGCAAAAGATCAGGGGTAAACTGAATACGACTGAATTTCGCATCAATCGTAGTTGCCAGCGTATTGATGGCCAAGGTTTTTGCCAGGCCGGGAACACCTTCCAATAAAATGTGCCCGTTGGAAAGCATCCCGATCAGAAGTCCTTCAACCAAATGTTTCTGACCAACGATGACTTTGTTCATCTCCATGTTGATCATGTCCACAAAAGAGCTTTCCTGCTGTATGCGTTCATTCAATGCTTTGATATCAACAGTATCCATAAATTCAAATTTAAAGTTGTTATATCTTATAAAATTCTATTACGAACCAGAAAAAAATGTGTTACTTTCAAGCCCACATTTCTATCGAATCTCTATTTTTGTCAAATGTTAAAATTTTGAGTACTCCAAAATTAGTCAATCTAAGTTCAAATGTTAAATCCCTAGCCTTAAAAAAAGTTAACCCTCCGTTTAAGGTTTTGCAAAAAAAATATCAGGCTATCCGTCGACCCTGATATTTACACCTTCTTATTTCTTCTTATTCCCTTTAACACGCTGCCTGAGCAAATCACGTCCCCGGGAAATGAATATATAAATAGTGAATACAAAAATCAAACAACGTAAAATAAACCCAGCATTCAGTACCGGCTCAGCTCCCTTAAAAGCACGGATTAACCAGGGAAGCATATAAATCAGTAAACCTCCTAACACAATCACCTGAATCAGAATAAAATAACGCCTCCGGCTTTTCGCCGGCAAGGGGACCGTTTCATCTGCAATACCCCGATCTGCCTCCGTTCTTTCCGTCCGCACCCTGAGCTGCTGCCAAAACCGTACCCCCAATAAGAGTATGAACACACAAAATGCTATAAATATAAGTGTATCTCTATCCATCGTTTATTTCAGATTAAACCTTTTTTAGCTACAGAGATTTGAAGTTACAAAAGTGCCACGCCCCCCGGAAAGGGCCGTAAACAAAACGAGGCACTCCCCCTATGCCTGCAAATGTAGGATAAATAGTCGAAAGTTCATAAAAACAAAATGAAATCCAGACTTTAGAAGTGGAGAATTTCCTCATAATTATGGAGAATATTTCCGATTCAGTCGAGACTAAATCTTTGGGATTTTCTGTTTAACGTTTTTTTGCTGAAAAATCAGACTCAGGCAACAGTGTTTTTTCAAAGCAGAGCCTAAGGCCCTCCCTACAGGCACGAAGCAAGCCTCGACAAACGGAAAGTTTCTTCACTTTCAAAGCCTAAATCAAACTGGTTTATACTCACTTCGACTCTGATCAGCTTCATCCTTTCAGGTCCCTTGACCAGCATCCCCCCCCTTTTTAATCGGTAAACTTTCGGTTCAGAGTTGAATAATTAATTCCGGACCTAGTTTCGCTAATAATCAGCTTCGAAGCCACCCTATATCCAATTTACAGGCTGCACCTGCTAATCCGATACCCCGGTTGCAACACAAGTATTCCTGACAAAATCGAACTTAATCGGCTGTTCGTTCCGAGATACAAATATTAATAGCATTCATACCTCTTTTACCACGCTCCAAATCGAAAATAACGATGGCGTTTTCTACAAGTTCGGAAAGAGCGTTGCTCACATGAAAAAAATATTTTTCAGTTCCTGCCAGATCCTTAATAAAACCATACCCCTTCGAAACATTAAAATACTCTACCCGCCCTTTACGGACCTCAGGAGATTCTTGTCTGGGAGTCGAGATCACAATTTCTTCATGGTTTATCTCTTCCTTTTTATGATTCGTTTCCGGAGGTGTCGAAGTAATCCGGCCATTTTCATCGACATAGGCTATCATATCTTCAAAACTATTCGTATTACCGGATAGTTTTCTTTCTTCTTTCCGGTTTTGTTTTTCTAATCTCCGGGCTTGTTTTTTCTTCTCGTTTTCTTTCTTACTGAATGTCTGTGGTCTTGCCATTTAACTGTATGAATTGTTTATAAATAAAAATTATCACCTAATCGAATCGTAAGATTATTCCGACACCTATTCGTCTCCGGTGTTCGTGTTTGAAGACCATCGGAGTTCTGCCGAGTATCATCATGCTTTTTCTGACCGACCGATAGTGTCTGAGAGAAACGTAACGTAAAGTTTTTGCGCAGCAAGGAGTTCCACCGGGCAGGAGAAAAACCGATGAAATCGACAAAAGCCTTAACGGAGCGGTCCAGACGAACCGGTCTGACGACACAGCAACCGAAATCGGAATAGAAAAACTAAATCCCAGGAACTTTCCATCTACTCAGGCCGAAACTTCAGCCCTGCAGAGTTTTTTTCCGGTCAATTTCTGGATATTATCTACTAGTTTTCGTTCTTCCTGAGAACAAAATGTAAAGGCCGTTCCTGCATTCCCAGCCCTTCCGGTCCGTCCGATGCGATGTACATAAGTTTCAGGGACATCAGGCAGATCATAATTGATCACTAACGGCAACTCATTGATATCGATACCCCGGGCCGCAATATCGGTAGCCACCATCACCCGGGTCTTTCCTGATTTAAAATTTCCTAAAGCCGACTGACGGGCAGCTTGACTCTTGTTTCCGTGAATAGCCTGACTTCCGATTCCGGCTTTGCCCAATACCCGGACAATCCGGTCGGCATTATGTTTCGTACGGGAGAAAACCAATACCGATTGATTTTCAGCTTTCCGTAAAAGGGATATCAATAAACGTCCTTTCTCGGCTTTCTCGACGAAATAAACGAACTGTTCGATAGCATCGACAGTCGGAGATTCAGGAGTAATGGTGATTTTCACAGGATTTTTCAATAAAGCAGAAGCCAGCGTAACAATCGAATCGGGCATCGTCGCCGAAAAAAACAAGGTCTGTTTTTCTTTCGGAAGCTTCGGTAATATCCGCTTAATATCGTGAATAAACCCCATATCGAGCATACGGTCCGCTTCGTCGAGCACGAAATATTTCACCTGATCCAGGCTGAGCACCCCCTGACTCATCAAGTCGAGCAAACGCCCCGGAGTCGCTACCAGAATATCGATACCTTTTTGCAACATAGTAACCTGCGGACGTTGGTTTACTCCTCCAAACATCACACCATGACGAACCGGGGTATACCTGGCATACTCGTCTAAACATTCACTGATTTGTAAGGCCAGTTCGCGGGTCGGCGTCAGTATCAAAGCTTTGACTCCCTTGCGTTTCGTTATAATCGGATCTGCTTGTAAAAGCTGGATGATAGGAATAGCGAACGAAGCCGTTTTTCCGGTTCCTGTCTGTGCACATCCCAATATATCTTTTCGGGACAAGGCTACAGGGATTGCTTGCTGCTGAATCGGTGTCGGCCTGTTATATCCTTTTTCCTCAATAGCCTTTAAAATCGGCTGGATTATATTTAATTCTTTAAATGTCATATATTATTATTTTGCTGTACGTCAAAACAGCATTTATTTATTTTCACTATTTAATTTTCTCTGCTGTATCGGATCTATATAGAACATGCAACAGAAATGCCGGGCTAACATCAATATGTTTTAATGGGACAGAAAGGTCATCCGAATAAATAGGCTGGGAAAAAACGTTTTAACAAACGATCAGCCTTATTGAATAACTAGTTAAACTTTCAACACTCATTTCTCAAAGGAAAAAGAACAAAAAAGTTTAATAAATCTGTTTCAGAAACGGAACACTTCAGGACTGAAAACTCCTGATCTCATATCGAAAAGAAAGAATAAATCGAACTTCATTGCTGAGTGTTATAAGACACCCGAAATAAAACTTATAGAAGAGGTTAGCTGGAAAGCCGAATAGTTGATTTTTCAGCCAACCCCTTATCTGATCACCTGATCAATATCGCCTGGAATTACTGTTTCTGTCACGATATCCACCGTTAGACTGTCTTTCAGTGCGAGGACGTGCAATACTTACCGCAATCACTTTATGGTCATATTCTGCACCATTCAATTCATCGATCGCTTTTTGTCCTTCTGTATCGTTAGTCATCTCGACAAATCCGAATCCTCTGGATCTTCCGGTTTCTCTGTCCGAAATAATTTTTGCAGAAGAAATTTCTCCATACTCTGAAAATAATTCGTTTAAGTCTGCATCGGTCGTGCCATAGCTTAAACCTGAAATGTAAATGTTCATTTGAAATTAAAATAAAATTAATACTAATTAGAGAGCAGGATAATTAAAGAAGAGACTTACTTATTTTGAAGAAGAACTTTGACGATAACGATTCATAAACTCTAACTGTCCACAAAGGTAATGCAATAAATCGGATAAACAACCTTTTGTTCCTTATTTATGAACCAACCGGTGAAAATTATGCTTTATTAACGATCACGGGGACGGGGCAATTGTGCGAAAGTTTCGCACAATTGCCCCGTCCCCGTGATTACCGTGATTATTCAATCGCTTCGATAGCTTTGAATCGTCCGGTGTTCCAGTTTGTAGCGGTCTTATAGTCCCCGATCGCTTCTGCCGGAACTTTCAGCACCATTTCCGTTTGGGACGGATATATCTTAGCGCTTAGCGTAGGCGGAACCGTTGCCCGGCAGATCACGGTCTTTGCCGCGCCCCAATAGAAAGAATTATTAGCTATTTTCGTCACAGTGGCGGGCAAATCGATAGTTTCGACAGGACACCCACTGAATGCTGTCGTCCGTATCGTAACGGCCACCGTCAGCCGAACAATCGGCCCAGAAGACAAAGTCGTAAGTTTGCTGAGCCACCAGACGCAGAGTGAACGTAGCGGCATTATTCGTTACAGTCGCAGTCTGTTGCTCCCCGTAGGGCTGACCGTTCCGGTAGATTTGAAGCAGACAGCGGTCGACCTGAGAACCGTTGCCGAAGTCCGCCGCCATGGCACGAGTCTGCAGTTCTTGCGGAATAGTAACAGTAATTGCCTGGGTGCATACCCCACCGGGATCGGAAAGAGATTCCTCCTTCTGACATGCGGTAAGGATCATTGCAAGCCCCGCCGCCAACAGGAATACTTTTTTCATAAAATATTGATTTAATGCCATTTACACCTCTCACTAACTTTTTAGAAGTAAAGCTGTAAATCAACGGTTTGTAATTTATTTTGAAAGAACTTGTTTCATCTTTTCCTTTGTATCCGCAGGAGCGGTCAGGCTCCTACGGATGGTACATGTTATCCGGAAAATATTTCCGGACCTTTTTAACGGTCAGTAACCGATTGGTGTCGTATCCTGCCTTTCGCTATTCGGCTACGACCTCCCATTTTAAACCGGCGGGATCATCTTCGATCGCCTGCCACTTGTAGCTCTCAACCGGTTCATAAATAGCCTTAGTCACATGATTATAAGCTTTACCGCTGAATTTGCCTCCTCTAAGAATCACATTTCCGGCCGGCAGATCTG
>NZ_LARE01000071.1:0-16560 GCF_000980245.1 Odoribacter sp. N15.MGS-14 | reverse complement strand
CATGTTTTTTGAACATGGGGTTACTTCTATCCGTAAAAACAGCAATATGAACCGAAATTTGTATAACACTCCCCGAAAATAAAGAGTGTAATTTTGCGTATGAAAATAATCAATCACAATTAAGAATATGAATACGGTAAAATTAAACAACGGCGTCGAAATGCCTCAAATGGGTTATGGCGTCTATCAGGTATCACCTGCCGAATGCGAGCGTTGCGTAAGCGATGCCTTACAAGTAGGCTATCGGATGATCGACACGGCACAGGCCTACCATAACGAGGAAGGTGTAGGTAACGCCATACGCCGGAGCGGCATCGACCGCAAGGAGATTTTCCTCGTGTCGAAAGTCTGGATCTCCAACTACGGCTACGAAAAGGCAAAGGCTTCCATAAACGAAAGCCTGCGCAAGTTACAAACGGACTACATCGACCTGATGCTCCTGCACCAGCCGTTCTGTGACCGCTACGGCGCGTACCGAGCATTGGAAGAGGCATACAAGGAAGGAAAACTCCGTGCCATTGGCGTCAGCAATTTCTATCCCGACCACTTCATCGACATCGCCAGCAACATGGAAATTGTTCCGGCAGTAAATCAAGTGGAAACGCATGTGTTCGACCAACAAACCGAGCCGCAGCGAATCATGGAGGAGTTCGGTACACATATCATGTCGTGGGCTCCGTTCGCCGAAGGACGCAACGATTTCTTTACAAATCCGATACTTGCTGAAATCGGCAACAAGTATGACAAAAGCATAGCACAGGTCGCTCTGCGTTGGTTGATTCAGCGCGGCATAATCGTCATCCCCAAATCAACGCACATCGAACGGATGCAGCAAAATATCGACATCTTCGATTTTGTACTTTCCGACGAGGATATGGCCGCCATAACCATGCTCGATACGGGCCGCAGCCTCTTTTTCGATCACCACGACGCCGAAACGGCTCGTATGTTTATGGGATGGAGGTAAAATTATAAACCCCTGTTAACGAAAACACAGTGTAAAAAAATCGAAGCAACCGGTAAATTATGGTCTACCGGTTGCAGTCCGATCCGAAAGTACAGTTTTCAAGTATATCCGCCCACTTTCTCATTTTTTATCTCTATCTTTGGCGGCAAACGCCAAGATCATGCAGCTAACCGCCGGTCTAAAACAATTCATACGTGCACATCTGACTGACAATACCGACAAACTACTGTTGGCCGCTTCCCGTTTTCCCGGTATCGATATCCGTTTTGCCATCGATCAAATTATCGCCCGGCGTCAAATTCAGCATAAACTCCCTTTCTGGTATGAGCAGGATGAATTGATCTATCCTTCCCGTTTATCCACCGAACAGTGTTCATCGGAACAAACCGCCCTATATAAACAGCAACTTCTTAGAGGGAATACGGTCTGCGACCTGACCGGAGGACTCGGGATCGATACTTTTTACTTCGCCCAAAAAGCCGGGAATGTTATTTACGTCGAACGTTTTCCGGAATATTGTACCGCAGCACAGCATAATTTCAAGGTGTTGAATACCTCCAATATTCATATTATCCATTCGGATGCATGTGATATTATTCAAACCCTGCAAGCCGATACTTTCTATCTGGATCCTGCACGCCGGGGCAATGGTAATAAGCGACTGTTCGCTCTGACCGATTGTGAACCCGACATTCTCCAGCTCAAACCCTTGCTTTTAGAACGGGCCCGACGGGTAATCGTCAAAATATCCCCGATGGCCGATCCCGAAGAGACCCTGCGGCTCTTACCGGAAACCCGTGAAATCCATATTCTGGCGGTAAGGAATGAATGCAAAGAACTGTTATTCATCCTTGAAGGCACTACCCCCTCTGTACAACCGGTAAAAATATATGCAGTAAATCTAGGTGGTACGACCACCGAGCCACCTTTTATCTTTACTCCCGACGAAGAGAAAGAAGCTCCGTTGCAAGTGTGTCAAACCTTGCAAAACTATCTTTACGAACCCCATGCTGCCCTCTTAAAAAGCGGAGCATTCAAATTAATCGCTACCCGTTTGAATTTATTCAAATTACACCGGCACAGTCATTTATACACCTCCGAATCTTTATGTCAGGATTTTCCAGGCCGTATCTTCACTATCGAAGAGACCTATGAATTTTCCGGTAAGTTATTGAAACAGCTTTACCGCCAAATTCCCAAAGCCAATCTGACCACCCGTAATTTTCCCCTGACAGTGGCCGAACTCCGCAAACGCAGTAACATAAAAGAAGGGGGTGACATTTATTTATTTGCCACCACCCTCTATTCAGGTCAGCGAGTACTGATCCGGACACATAAAACCCATTAAACACTTAAAGCTTTTTCCTTTTCCTGCTTTTGTTCCGAAGTTTCCCGTTCCTTATCTTTCACCTCATTTCCTTTCCGTTTTTCGGCAGATTTTTCTACTTCCAGTTGTTTTTCTTCTTTCTGCTCTCCTGTACCGTTTTTACCATACCAGATGTGATCGGCTACTTTCCCCCATTTTTCTGCAGTTCCGACACATTTACCTGTCAATACATCCACATCTTCAGGTTTCAGCATATCCGTAGAATAAGCTTCCGAAACACGCACAACTTCTTTCAGACTATGGGGATTATCCAGCAACGGACAAGGACGCAAATGATTTTTATTAAAAGGCTGGCGTTGTTGATAAGCCTTAAACAAGGGAGAACGAAGTGCTTCCAGCAAAGAAACCTGCTTTATATTGACTGTCGAATAATGAATGAAAGCACAAGGTTCGACATCCCCATTGGCATTGATATGGAAATAATAACGTCCTCCGGCGATACATCCCCTGACATACTCCCCGTCATTCCAGAAATCCATAGCAAAGATCGGCTTTGTCTTACGGAACATACGTACTTGCTCGTACATGAATTTCCGCTGTTCGGAAGTCACCATCAATTCGGGTACAGCATCGTTACCGACCGGCATATAAGTGAAATACCAAACAAAAGCAGCCCCTTGGTCGATCATAAAATCAAGATATTCAGACGACCCGACGACATCGACGTTTTTACGATGATAACAAGTCGACATACCGAATAACAAGCGTTTGCGTTTCAATATCTCCATTGCTTTCATCACTGCCCTGAAAGTACCTTTTCCACGCCGCATATCCGTTTCTTCTTCATATCCTTCGACACTGATAGCCGGTGCAAAATTTCCAACCCTCAGCATATCGTCGGCAAAAGCCTCATCGATCAGGGTTCCGTTGGTAAACGCCAGAAAATAACAATCGGTATGTTTTTCACAAAGTTTGATGATATCTTTTTTCCGGACTAAAGGTTCCCCACCCGAAAAAATAAACATATAAATCCCCAAAGCTTTGGCTTCGGTAATAATACGGTCCAGGGTTTCCAGGTCCATTGACATCTGATGCCCGTATTCGGCCGCCCAACACCCCGTACACTTCAGGTTACAGGCAGAGGTCGGATCCATCAAAATCGTCCAGGGTACATGCACCCCATATTTTTTACTGGTCTCTTTTACAGCACTATTACCGATGATCGCTGCATTACATATCAGGGATTCGAATAGTTTTTTCCTGACATGCGGATCCCATTCCGTATAAGCCTTTTTTACCAGACGCGTCCAATTGTTCCCGGGATCCTGTAAACATTTCTCTAATTCATCCCAGGAGGATCCGTAAGTCCCGTCAAGGTCTATTTTCCGGATTATCTTTAAAGCTTTAGCCGCATTTACCTCAGGATCTCTTTCTACATACTTCAATAGCTGTTTTATGGCAAAAGCCTGCATCTGATTTTTAAATGTTCTCATCGTGAGTCTGTTTAGTTTATTTCCCTTAATAACGACAAACCATCGAATAAGTTTCGGCATGCCTCCTTTTAGTTTCGATACATTTTTCCGAAATTATTTAACTTTTTAGGTCCGCCTGCGTTACAATTCCATAAACAGACCATGCAAAATTACTTTCTAATTAAGCCATAAAACCATGAAGATCAAAACAGGCCAGGGAAATATGACATTGCAAAAATTGATAGCTATTTATTCTATATCCATGGTAACCTCTTTACCAGGCCTCGCTATCTCACCTATTCTGGGTAAATTGGAGTCGATATTCAGTTCGACAAGTGAATTACAACTGCAAATGCTGGAATCGCTACCCTCGTTTATCATCGTTCCTTTCATCCTCCTGGCAGGACGTATGTCCCTTTATTTCAATACAAAAAAATTATTGATTACCGGTCTGGCGATATTTTTCGCCTGTAGTATCGCCTATCCTTTCGCCGATCGGATGTGGGCATTGCTGCTGATCAGTGGCCTGCTCGGCATAGGAGCCGGACTGGTAATTCCTTTTTCAACAGGCCTGGTCGCCGATTATTTTTCGGGTTCTTACCGGACAAAACAATTGGGCTATGTGTCTGCGATCACTAACCTCACGCTGGTTATCGCCACTTTACTGGCCGGTTTTCTGGCCGGTATCAGCTGGCATTTATCCTTTGTCGTATATTGTATCTCAGGTATTTCCCTGTTTTTCGCATTCTATCTGGACGAAAAACCACCTTTCTATTCCGCTTCGGCCCAAGAGGCAACTCCGGTTCAACAGCCGGCGACACATCATCATAAAAAATACAACTGGTTGATCAAACTCATGCTTTTCTACTATGTGGCTACTTTTCTGGCACTGACCATACCGCTCAATCTCTCCCTTTATATGCATAATCTGAAATTGGGGAATTACGACATTTCCGGCACGTTGATATCCGTATTCTTTTTGTCTATGACTTTACCGGGTTTGCTGATCAACCGCATCATCGCTCTACTGAAAGCCTATACCAATTTTATAGCCATCGTTTTACTGACCGTAGGATTAATCTTCTTTGTCTTCAAAGCAGGTATGTTCTTACTGACCCTCGGAGTCATTCTGACCGGCTTTGGCTATGGAATCATGCAACCGATCATTTACGATAAAACAGCTTCCCACGTAAAACCTTCGGAAGCCACTTTCGTCCTGTCCCTGGTGATGGTGATGAATTATATCGCAATCATCACTTATCCGTTTATCCTACAGGGAATCGAAAGTCTGTTTTCAACGGATTCGGCCTATTTCCCTTTTATCCTCAGCACGATCATCGCCTGTTGTTTCAGTATTTTTGCCTTTTTCCGTCATAATTCGGAGACCCTCAATTGATGGACAGGATAAAAGACCGCATTTTCAGGCAAGGTACGTACAACTTTCCCAGAGGTCGTCTCCCGGAAAAAAGGACTGACTACAAACGCCTTGGGCAACTCGAAACGTCCCAGCAAAGGCCGGATTTTTTGCAGCAATAGTTGCAAAGACACGAAGTCCCAGTGTGCCCCTTCCAAGGCCAGCAGGACACTTTCGCCCAACACTTCATCCGGCCGGGAAGTAATAAAAAAACGTCCCGGGATACTACGGACCAATTTTTGTTCGATTAATTCAGGAAACAATTTGATCCCTCCTGAATTAATCACATAGTCGAACCTTCCCAGCCACTCGAACCGTTTGTTTCCATGCAATCTGACCATATCGTTCGTCACAAAACGGCGGGCTTGTAAATGGGGGGCATTGATGATCAGACATCCCCGCTCATCCTGTTCGAACCCGACCTCCCCCAAAGCAAAATAAGCCGGATCACTATTCAACTTTTTCAAGGCGATATGAGACACCGTCTCGGTCATTCCATATGTAGCGTAACATTGTGTCGGAATTTTTTTCAACCGTTCTTCTAAAGCCACGGATACCGGAGCCCCTCCGATAATCAGATGACGAATATACCCGAAGCGTTGTTTTTCCGATTCTGATTTCATAGATTCCTCCACCTGCATCGGCACCATAGCAGCCAGGTCGATCCTCCTGTCCACATATTCCTCCTGTCCCGTTATTCGTAAAGGATGAGAGGAAACTTTCACAGTCAACAACTCGGCACCTGCTTCCAGAGCCCTGACGACCATCATCTTTCCCGCAATATACGAAACCGAAAGACACAGCAATAAAACCGATTCCCGGTCGATAGCAAAAAAAGCATTTGTCATACGGGCAGAAGCCCGCATATCCGCTTTGGACAACTGTATCTCTTTAGGAGCACCTGTCGAACCGGAAGTATGCCCCAGTACATAAGAACGATCGTCGAACCACTCTTCTAAAAAAAGGAACAATTCTTCATCTGCCTGTTCACGAAGTTGTTCCAGGCAAGTATACACCCTTCCATTTAACCGTACTTCCATCATATACTCAGCTAATAGACGACAAATCCCACATTCTCTGTGGACGATAATATAATCTTTCCCCGGTCAACTGCAAAGGTGAAGGGATATTGTTGGTATAGAGCAGCCCTGTTCCTAATCCCTGAGGCATCGGATTCTGTAATCCATACGTCCACTGTGCCAATGCACTCAATCCGATATTCGACTCCAGGGCAGAAGTCACCCACCATCCGATACCTCTTGCTTCAGCCAGCCGGATCCACTCTTCCGTTCCGCTAAAACCACCGGCCAAAGCCGGTTTCAAAATAATGTACCGGGGCCGGATCGCTTCCAGCAATTCACGTTTCTGCCCGGCATCGTTTACTCCGATCAATTCTTCATCGAGCGCTATAGGCACCGGTGTCCGGGCACAAAGCCGGGCCATCTCCCGCCATTGCCCCTGACGGATGGGTTGTTCGATAGAATGCAAATCGTATTTTGCCAACGCATCCAAACGTTCCAGAGCTGTCTCAGGAGCGAAAGCGCCGTTCGCATCCACCCTCAGTTCCACGTCTTCCCTACCGAAACGGCGACGGATAAATTTCAATAAGTCGAGCTCCGACTGAAAATCAATGGCTCCGATTTTCACTTTTATACAATGAAATCCGGCATCTAATTTAGCCCGGATTCGTTGCAACATCGTTTCCCGGTCTCCCATCCAGATGAGCCCGTTGATTTCGATCCCTGCTTCGCCGGCAGAAAAAGCAGAAGGAAAATAAATCCGCTTTCCTCCTTGCCGCAAATCGGCGAATGCCATCTCCACACCAAAACGGATCGAACTCCATTCCTGAAGAGAGGCTGTCTCTATTTCAGCGATACGATTACAAACCTCTCTCAGCTTTTCTTCATAATCCGGCCGGTCTTCGGCACTTAATCCCCGGAAGAGAGCACACTCGCCAAGCCCGAAGCAGGTCTCCGCGCCTTCCTCCCAAATCCGGATAAAATAAGTATCCTTATCCAACAGAATCCCCCGGGACGTCCCGGAAGGTTCTTTGAAATGAAGCCGATATTTCTGAAAAGATGCTTTCAACATGATACCGATAACCTGATCGAATAAAGAATTCAAGGAAATTTGGGAAATTGATCGAAATCCGGATCCCGTTTCTCTAAAAAGGCATTCTTCCCTTCCTGGGCTTCAGCCATCAAATAATACATCAAAGTCGCATCTCCGGCAAATTCCATCAGTCCGTGTTGCCCATCCAATTCGGCATTCAAAGCCCGTTTTATCATTCGGATAGCCATAGGACTACGTTTCATAATGGTTTTACACCAATCCACCGTCTCGTCTTCCAATTGTTCGAAGGGAACCACTTTATTGACCATTCCCATTTCTTCGGCTTCTTTGGCTGTATATTGCCGACAAAGAAACCAGATTTCACGTGCTTTTTTCTGTCCGACACAACGAGCCAGATACGAAGAACCAAATCCTCCATCGAAACTTCCAACTTTCGGTCCGGTTTGTCCGAAACGGGCATTCTCGGAAGCGATAGTCAGATCACAGATTACATGCAACACATGCCCGCCTCCGATAGCATAACCGTTGACCATAGCGATCACAGGTTTGGGAAGTGAACGGATTGCCTTGTGCAAATCGAGTACATTCAGACGGGGCACCCCGTTCTCATCTATATATCCTCCTACACCCTTCACATGCTGATCTCCCCCGGAACAAAAAGCTTTATCTCCGGCACCTGTCAACACGACAACCCCGATATCGTTGCGTTCCCGGCAAATCGTCATCGCATCCAGCATCTCTTTATTCGTTTGAGGACGGAAAGCATTATACACCCGAGGACGGTTGATCGTAATCTTTGCAATTCCTTCGAAGAAATCGAATTTGATATCTTCGTATTCTTTTATGGTTTGCCACTTTCTCATAAACTGTTTTATTTAATATATTATCATTCTCCTTGTAAACTCCGGAAGTAACTTTTCAACACCTCTGCATTCTTCAAACGTGGGGTTTCGACCTCCAGGATCACGGGCCATTCGGTTTCATTGAAGAACTCAGGTAAAACACCGGCCAGTTCAACCTCATCGCTTGCTTTGAAATAACGGAAATGATGAAGTTGTGCAAATCCGCAGACATCTACCTCCGTCCCGGTTTCGAAACATTCTTCCAACTCTTCCAGTTCCGAAGGACCGGATATGAATCTGAAAATACCACCCCCGCCATTTTTCATCACAATAATCTTCAAACGAGAGGATATATATTTATTCCACAATGCGTTGGAATCGTACAGAAAACTCATATCCCCGGTGATCAGCGTTGTTATTCCTTCCCTCATCAAGGCAGCCCCCACAGCTGTTGAAGTCGAACCGTCTATCCCACTTGTCCCCCGGTTTCCGTCTACCCGCTTCACCTGAAAATAGTCGAACAGTTGTCCGTAACGCACAGGAGTACTGTTAGCCAGCTGCAAGGCAGATCCTTCCGGCAATGCCGGCAAAATAAGCGAAAAAGCCTTCCAATCCGACCACTCTACCCGACCGGCAAATTCCTCATGACGTACTGCCGCCGATTCTTTCTTTTCTTTCCAACGCAAAGCATAATCAGATGCCCTACCTTTGGCCACCGCTACCAATTGCGGAAAAAAACCTTCTGCTTCCAATTGGATCTGAGTCGTCAGTACCTGCATGGTATCGGTCGGATGCTCGGTACGATCGATACTCCAATGCCAACGAGGCCGGAATTTCCGCAGATAAGCTTTCACATGCCTGGAAATCAACGGTCCCCCGAAAGTAATCAACAACTCCGGACTATATTCCTCCCGCTCTGCCTCTTTTACCGTTGCCAATACCCGGTCGATCGTTCCGATATGCCGCTCAGAAGTCACATTGGCCAGCGTTTCTGTCAATACCACTACATTCGGATAACCCGCCAACCGATGAAGCGCTTCTCTCAACCGGAAATCAGGCCGATGAAATCCGGCCAGAATCATCACCTTCGGGCAATGATCGAAGATATCCACCAGACGTTGCATCACCCCGACCGACAGACTCGGGGCCGGATCGATACATTCGATCGTCCTTACTTCCCGCTCCGGGTAATCCCTCAGCCCATAGAGCGATTCCCGCAAGGGTATATTCAGATGTACAGGTCCCTGCCGGCCTTTCAAAGCGGTATTCAAAGCATCGTTGACCAGACGATTGGCATACCAGTGTTCGTCTGCATGGAACAGTTCGGCCGGTAACTGATAAGAAGCCTTTACAATATTCCGGAAAACCGCTTGCTGCCGGATTGTCTGGCTATCGTCCTGATCGATCCATTCCACCGGACGGTCGGCCGTGATCACGATCAAGGGTAAACGTTGGTAATATGCTTCCGCTATCGCCGGTGCATAATTCAAAGGAGCAGTCCCCGACGTGCATACCAAAGCCACCGGAACACCCGATTGTTGCGCCATACCCAGAGCCATAAAAGCGGCACTCCGTTCGTCGAGCACGACAAAGTGCCTGATTTGTTTCTCACGGGCAAATGCAACCAACAAAGGAGCATTTCTGGAGCCCGGCGATAATACCACCTGACGGATTCCTTTTTCTTTCAGAACCTCTATCAATATCTTTATTCCTTCTTTATCTGTAGTTAAGTATTCCATATTCCGACGACAAAATTTATTTATCGCTATACTGTACGATATCCAACAAGGTCCTCGATTTCAATTCAGTTTCTTCCCATTCTTTCCGGGGATCGGACAAGGCCGTAATCCCCCCTCCGATATGTAATCTGATTCTATCGGGCCACAACTCCATACTACGTAAATTCACAAACCAATCCCAACATCCGTCACCCGATACCGGCCCCACATACCCGGCATAATACCGCCGGTTACGTCCTTCTATCCGCCTGATCATCGGAAGGGCCGATCCTACAGGTACCCCTCCCACCGCAGGAGTCGGATGCAAAGCACGACGTACCCGGTCGGTCAGCCCGGGAGTCAGTTTTCCCACATGCCGAAAAACGGTACACAAATGTTCAACCTGTCCGGCTTGTTTTGAAAAGGGGCCCTCCTGTCGCCATTTTTCTCCACATACCGTCTCTAACAGCTCTGCCATATATTCCGTTACGATAGCCTGTTCCTCGATCTCCTTCTGCCCCCAAGCTCCTGATGTTCCTACCCTTCGGGTACCCGCCAGAGCCATAGTCTCGGTTCCGGCCGCCGACTGCCTCAAGAAAATCTCCGGTGTCGCTCCCAACCAACAGGTTTTACCAGGAACAAAAACCAAAAACACAAAAGCTTCCGGATAACGATCAGCCAAAGCAGTATACCAGACAGCCGCTTTTTCATAAGCCCGTTCCTGTAAAGTAATTGTTCTGGACAAAACCATCTTGCGTACCTGACCTTGTTTTAAGGCCGCTACCATCGCCGCCACCTGCCTTTCATATTCTTCCCAGGAAATATCCGGTTCCTGCCCGGGTTTAATATCGGTTAGCCCCATAGTCCCGCTTAAGCCGGTCCGGATTTCAATATCCGTCGTTACCTCCCTAAAGGTTATATCTCCCCGGATAAACCAGGCAGGTACTTCTTCAGATTCGGCAAAAGGAACCAGAATAAATCCCTTTCCCTGTTCTCCAACCTGACGGAAAGGGGCAACTTCACCGTCCAGCTGAGCGCCGAAAACAGATTCTCGTTCTCCCGGTAAACGATAGGAATAAAAAGGGGTTCCCTGCTTCAAACAAAGCGTTTGTGCTTCTGCAACTGTCATTTTTATCACTGTTTAGTAGATATCTTGCAAAAGTATCCAAAATTATACAATTAAATATCGGTTTAATTTGTTTTCTTCTTATCCCACTTCAAGGAAAAAGGATTTCCTCCGTCAAAGTTAAATAATGTAAGGATTTAAACATTCATTTTATCAAACTCGTACCTAGGACAGCAAAAGCGATAACAAATTCAAAAAATATAAAACACTTAATTTCAAGCTTATATTTATTAATTAAATTTATTCAAACTATGGCAACAAATTCCAAAAAAACAGGAACGGCGGCAAAAATCGGCGTAATGACCCTGGCTATCATGAACGTTGCAGCAGTAGTGAGTCTTCGTGGTCTGCCGGCAGAAGCCGAATATGGTCTGAGTTCGGCTTTCTATTATCTGTTCGCTGCAATCGTATTTTTAATCCCGACTTCGTTGGTAGCGGCCGAACTAGCGGCCATGTTCTCCAACAAAGAAGGTGGGGTATTTCGTTGGGTCGGTGAAGCTTACGGAAAAAGATACGGCTTCCTGGCTATTTTCCTGCAATGGATCGAAAGTACCATCTGGTATCCGACCGTATTGACCTTCGGTGCTGTATCCATTGCCTATATTGGCATGAATAATGTACATGATGCAGCACTGGCTTCCAACAAAGTCTTTACCTTGGTCACTGTATTGGTCATCTACTGGGTAGCCACTTTTATTTCACTGAAAGGATTGGGCTGGGTAAGTAAAATCTCAAAAATCGGCGCAACGGTAGGAACTATTATTCCGGCCGGTTTACTGATTCTTTTCGGTATTATCTATTTAGCAACCGGAGGGCATAATAACATGGATATGAGTCAGGGATTCTTCCCGGACCTGTCCAATTTCAATAACCTGGTATTAGCTTCCAGTATATTCCTGTTTTATGCCGGTATGGAAATGTCCGGTATTCACGTTATGGATGTAAAAGAACCCGCCAGTAAGAACTATCCTAAAGCCATCTTTATCGGTGCCATCATTATCGTTGTCATTTTCATTCTAGGTACTTTTGCCCTGGGATTGATTATTCCGGCTAAAGAAATCAACTTAACCCAAAGTTTATTGGTCGGTTTTGACAATTATTTGGCTTATCTTCATATTCATTGGGCTTCGCCAATCATCGCCATCGCCTTGATGTTCGGTGTATTAGCCGGAGTTCTAACCTGGGTTGCCGGTCCGTCAAAAGGTATTTTTGCCGTCGGTAAAGCCGGTTATCTGCCTCCTTTTTTCCAAAAAACGAATAAAATCGGAGTACAGAAAAACATCCTGATCATTCAGGGGTGCATCGTTACTTTATTGGCCTTATTATTTGTTGTCATGCCTTCTGTCCAATCTTTCTATCAGATGCTTTCACAGTTGACCGTATTGCTATACCTGATTATGTACATGCTGATGTTTACAGCAGCCATCACTTTACGGTATAAAATGTCCAAAGCCGATCGTCCTTTCGCTATCGGACGGAAAGGAAACGGCCTGATCTGGATAGTGGCAGGCATCGGTTTCCTGGGTGCCCTGCTGGCATTCGTATTAAGCTTTATCCCACCTTCTCAGATTGCAACCGGAAGTAATACCGTATGGTTTACCGTACTGATCCTGGGGTGCATTATCTTTGTAGCCATACCACTGATTATTTATTCTTTGCGTAAGCCGTCCTGGAAAGATCCGAATACGGAAATCCAACCTTTTCATTGGGAAGTTGCTCCGGTTACTGCTACTACAACAAACCCAGCCACAGTAACCCCCACTCCGGTAACAACCCCGGCCGGCACTCCTCAGACTAATACATCGACCGGGCAAACAACAATTCCCCCAACGCTGGGAGCAAAAGAGAACCCGACTTCACAAAAATAATCCCTTTTTCTGTTCCGGCTTATTTTCAATAAATCCGGAACAGAAAAAATTAAATTTTGAATCATGAAAAAGACCATAAAAATAACCGACCTCGAAGCCATTGTCAAACAAGCTCATGAGAAAGTAAAAAATCTGAAAGGCGGAAAGAATGCCGACTATATCCCTTTCCTGGCTAAAATCGATCCTAACCTTTTCGGTATCGCTGTCTGTCTACCCACGGGAGAAGTCATCGAAGCCGGAGATACAACCTATGTTTTCGGTATCGAATCTATTTCTAAAGTCCATACAGCTGTATTGATACTCAAACAATATGGAGCCGAAGCCGTATTGAAAAAGATAGGCGCCGATGCAACCGGGCTTCCTTTCAACTCCATCATGGCAATCTTACTGGAAAAGGATCATCCGAGTACCCCCTTGGTCAATGCCGGCGCTATCAGTGCCGATAGTATGGTTAAGCCCATCGGTGATCCCAATTCGAAATGGGCTGCTATTGCCGACAATATGGCCGATCTATGTGGTAGCGAATTAATATTACAAGACGAACTTTACAAATCGGAATCCGCCACAAATTTCAACAATCGTTCTATCGCCTGGTTATTGAAAAATTACAACCGGATTTACGACGATCCGGACATGTCGCTGGATCTCTATACCCGACATTGCTCTATGGGAGTAACGACCAAACAGTTAGCGATAGCAGGTTGTACGATAGCTAACAAAGGTAAAAATCCGGTAACCGGTAAACAGGTATTCGATGAATCCCTGATGCCCCATATCATTTCCCTGATCACTGCTGTCGGTTTCTACGAACACACCGGCGACTGGATCTACACCAGCGGTATCCCTGCCAAAACCGGAGTCGGTGGCGGCGTGATGGGTTGTCTGCCCGGCGTATTCGGTATTGCAGCCTTTGCTCCTCCATTAGACGATGCCGGAAACTCGGTGAAAGCACAAGCTGCCATCAAATACATCGCCCGGGAACTCGGAGTCAATGTCTTCAGTGGCGACACTGTAGAAATTATAAAATAACTCATAAAGTCGTTTCCCCTGCGAGCGCTTCGTTTACGTCCCCGATACGTCCCACCGAAAGTCCCGTAAATTAAGTACCCGCATGGGACACCGACTTTACAAACTTTATGAACTTTACAAATTTTATAAACCCATAGACCATGGTACAGAACGATAAACCTATCGTAAAATTCCTGAACATTATGGTATTGCTCAGTAGCATACTGGTTCTGGTAATTATTTCTATCGAATTATTATCTGCAACAACGATTTTATCCGAACGCTTTATTCTGAATACCCATTTAATGGTCTGTACGATTTTCCTGGCAGATTTCTTTGTCCGCTGGTATTTTAGTCAGGAAGGATGGCATTTTCTGGGTCATCATATCTTTTTATTATTGATTTCTATCCCCTATCTGAATATCGTATATATTTCTTCCGCCCATCTTTCCCATGCCACCTGGGTTTTACTGCGTTTAATTCCTATCGCCCGGGGTATCTACGGTATATCAATCATCGTCAGCTGGATGACCCGCAGTAAAGTAACCAATCTGTTCGTCACCTATCTGTCCATCGTCTTTGTTATCATTTATTTTTGCAGCATCATGTTCTACTTCGTCGAGCATGGCCCAAACCCCATGGTCAAAGACTACTGGGATGCCTTCAACTGGTCATTGATGAACGTCACTACCGTCGGTTCCAACATCTTCGGCGTCACAAAATTAGGCCAATCGCTGGCTGTTATCCTAGCCGCTTCGGGCATGGTATTTTTTCCGATTTTCACTGCATTCGTAGTGGACAACTTCCAGAAAAAGCGGAAAGAAGCGGAAACACCGACACACAATTGATTCTAAAGACCTGAAACAGTATTTCTGTATCGTTTTTAGTTACAACAGTCAGACTTGACTTTTAAAACCTTTATAACCGTTAAAACCGCCGTTACTATTTAAAAAGTAGGTTTATTTTTGTACTTATTCGTCTTCGGTATTCGTGTTCGGAGACCCGGTCGTTTCTGTCGGTCGTCTACCTTTTTCTTTCACTGACCGGCGGAACTCCTCACTCCGTTCGTCAGACACCACCGGTCGGGCATTCAGAAAAAGCAAGACAACACTCGACAGAGCTCCAATGGTCGCCAAACACGAACACCTCCGACTTACGTTATCACTGAATTGCAGACTAATCTTGATTTGAGAAATACCATTCTCCCCGAAAATAAGCCAAACGGTCCGGTTTCCTATGGCTGTAAATTTCCGCTTGTATTTTCTTTGCCGGTTAGCTCTAACGTTAGATTCCGGGTTTTATACCGGAGGACCATTGGAGCAGGAACGAGGGTCCGGTTAGGGTTTCCGAACGCCCGACCAGTGGTGTCTGACGAACGGAGTGAGGAGTTCCGCCGGTCAGTGAAGGAAAGCCTTAACGAACAATCAAGGGCAATCAAGGGGACGGGGCAATTGTGCGAAACTTTCGCACAATTGCCCCGTCCCCCTGATCATTCAACGTTTCCTTTCCCGGAATTCCTGCATATACCTTTCCGTTTCGTTCCGCGAAGTTCGAGCTCCCGGGTTATCTCCTGTTTTCTGCTGCAATATTGCTTTAATGCGCATGAAATTAGCTTTATCCAAGCTGTTAGCGGAAGCAGCACAACACGTATCAATCCAGTGAATGGCTTCCGTCATCAGTTCCTTATCATCAGAATAGATAAACTTCCGGAGATTCTCCCGGAGATAAACGTTTCCGCCGCCATGGCGGAAAAGATTATAGCTCATGACTTCCTTCATCTTGCGGAACATCCCCCGGAAATCCTCCTGATGCAAATAGGAGGCAGTATACAACCAAGCCAGTGCAGCAGGAGCAGCGTAAAAATCGGTCTCTCGCAGATAGTGGATCAATTCTTCCTGGCGTCGTTCGTCAAACGGGATCTGCTTTTTCGGTTGCCAGGCTGCCAGAGCCATAGCGGCATCCAGCATACTTTTTTCCAATTTACGGTCAACTTCATCGCGTCCCACAGTCAGATAAAACTTTTCACGTTCGGCTATCACCCGCTTCAAGGAAGCCGACAACGGATCGTTCACACAGCGTTTGATCAACTCCCAATTAGCCGCCGTACACAAGCTGTCCACAGGTAACGGATCCAAATAAGCACAGGCAATGCGGGCAGCTTCATCACGTTTATAAGCGGAATATAAAGCAGCAGCATAATTACGTACCAGTGCTGCTGTCCGTTCGCCGGCAGCATAGCGTTTCTCCATTGCACGGAGGTTGTTGTCCGGTTCCATCGCCAAGGCAGCCCCGCCAAGCAGCCAGGCAGGTGTACCTGCTCCCACCATCCGGTGTACCACTTCACAGGTATGCGGATCGACGAATACCAGCGTGGGAAAAGCAGTCACCCCGAACTGTTTTTTCAGGACCGGACCATCGGCATCTTTCTCCATATCGTATTTGGCATTGATAAAATTCGCATTAAAAAAATCCGCTACTTCCGGATCGGTAAATACATCCCTGGCCAACAGCTTACACGGTCCGCACCAGGAAGTATAACAATCCACAAAGATCAGCCGTCCGGCCTTCCTTGCCTTAGCGACAAGCTCTTTCCACGATTTGCCGGTTTCAAAATTTATATTCCTTTCCTGGGCGACGGCCGTATGCATCCCCACGACGATCCAAAGGATCAGTAAAATATTAGCTTTCATTTTCATCATTTAAGTGTAGGTTTCAAATACCTGTTTTTAAAATTGTCCGAATCCG
>NZ_LARE01000066.1:0-17042 GCF_000980245.1 Odoribacter sp. N15.MGS-14 | reverse complement strand
ACAGCTCCAATATACGAACCGGTAACAAACTTTTTGAAATCCGGACTACAGGAATAGCATCCTCCTCCATAATTCAAAATCGCCCTCGCCAATGCTTTTTCTCTTGTATTTTCAATATCAGGATAACCGGAATACACGAACTTCAAATCACATCCTTCCCACAGGGAGAAACGGCAAGTATCCTGCATCTCTAAACATAAAAAAAGATTGGTATCACATTTTATAACTCCACTGGGAAAAACTGTCGTATGTAAAGGATAAGCTTTAAAACAGGATTGCTCATTATTCATTAATGCCACTAAAGAATACTCTACAATTTCTTCTTTAGCAGAATTATAAACCTGAATAACATCATGCACAGGGTCGAAGACAAAATTACTTGCAGAAACAATCTCGCCAGGACCTCGCCCCTTTTTCCCAAATGATTTTACCCAACTGCCGTTTGTTTTATAAACATGAAAAAAGTACTCAGGATGCATGCAATCTAAAAAAATCAACAGAGAATCGGCAACAACCATTTTAGGGACAAAAATGAACTGACACGAATCATTTAAAGTCTCTGCAGATAAAGACAATGTGTCAGGGAAAATTAACTCATCCGTATATAACTTATCGATGTCCTGATCCCGACAACTTGCAAAAAATAACCCAAAAACTAAAAGAAAAAATAATCTTCCATCCATTATTGTCCATATTGAAAGTTAAAAAGATCCGCCAAGAAATCTGTTTCTTTTCGCCATACTTCACTGCATTCAGGTCGATGATATGGCGCATAGTAAAAATCAGGTGGCAATTCTGGTTTCATTATTCCGGTCTTTGGTTTATATCGGTATGTGTCATCCTAATGCGATCCTATAGATAAAACTTGTTCAACAACGCTCTATCCATTCTACAAACATACGACAAAAAGTTTTAAAAAACCAAATAAAATGCAAACAAAGTGCATTACAAAGCACTTTGTAGGGGTGTTGTAGCGGTGTTTTTCAATCGATGGCTATACGGGAACAAGAAGAGGGCGCGACCGCCAGCGGGTTGCAAAAAGTAAAAATTCTTTTTGCACAAATTAAATGTTTTATTTAACTTTACAAAACAAGTTTCAGGATATTTTTTTCAAAAAACAGTAACAGAATAATAGCAAAAATATAATAATAACTTTTAATCATTTCATCCTATGAAAAAAAACATAAAAATAGGTTGGTTTACGAGCATTTTTACAATCATCATATTATTCATTTTTCAGTTGTTTACCCTGAAAGAGGTATACGAACATGAGAAATCCCTTCTCGGCCACACTCTTGAAGACGTTCTAAAAGCTGCTATCAGCGATTTGAATGTACAATGCATAAATAAAAGGTGGAGTGCCAGTTATTCTCCTGCCAACAATAAAATCCATTTTGTTATCCATGGTATAGATACGGCTATTCCGGTCAAGGCTCATGCTAATTTAGATTCTCTTAACCGGGTCATCAGTTATGATATCCGTGAGCCCCCAAAATGGCAATTGGATACTTTAGCCCGGCTATTCAATACCCACCCCGCCAATGAAAGTTTCCGCAACCTTCCCTATCGGTTGACTTTATCGGATTCTCTCGGGACGATACTTTCGCAATATTCCCACACCAAAAAACAGATTACCTCCCCGGAGATAGTATTTGCCTTTTCGCTCGGAAACTTTGAAAAACATCTTTTAAAGGCAGAATTCAATTTCCCGTTGATTTCATTTTTCAAACTGGCCCCAATACGTATTCTCACGTCTATTTTGTTCTTCGCCCTGATCATTTGCCTGATCTATCAACTTTATCTGCAATTGAAAAATGAAAAGAAAATACAGGAGCATCAAAAAACATTTACTCATACTCTGGTTCATAACCTACGCCGCCCGCTACTGAATATAAAATGCCAGTTGGAAAACCTGACCAGCCAGCAAGAAGAATTCGACATCTCACAAAACGAGAGCGTTCAACACTGTAAACAATGGACCGATAAAACATTGGAAGATATCGAAAACCTACTGAACTTTTCTGTCGATACCTACGGTCTAAAAGCCTACATAGAACCGACCGACATCCGGGAATTGCTGACACAAATCACAACAGAATACAAACCGGGCAGCAGTCTTGACAAGCAAATCGATATACAAACAGAAATTTCTCCTGCCATTTCCTTTGTACAAGCCGACCCTCTACTTTTAAAGGGCGCTATAGAAAATTTATTAGGGAATGCGATCAAATATTCGGGAGCAAAAGTCCATATCCGGATAGGTTGCCGCCAGGAAAACACAAAACTGGTATTGACGGTACAAGACGATGGTTACGGCATACCGCCTGAAGAACAAAAATCCATTTTTGAAGAATATAAGCGCGGACAACGCTACAAAGGAGATAAACAGCGGGAAGGCTTCGGACTGGGGCTCTTTTATGTTGCAGCAGTCGTAAAAGCTCATCACGGACGTATTCAGGTGAATAGCGACGGTAAACAGGGTACTGAATTTATTATTGAAATTCCACAAAGAAAGAAAACGAAAGAATAAACCCTAAAGGGAAAATATAAAAAATCAAAAGAATGAGTGTAATACGGATTTTATATGTGGAAGACGATCTCGATTTCGGACGGATGACCAAGGCTTTTTTGGATCAGGCCGGTTTTTTGGTTGAATTGGCAGCAAATGCCGAAGAGGCCTTGAAGTTATTCCATACCCGAAAACCCGATCTGTTATTGGTCGACCTGGACCTTGAAGGCAGCAAGAACGGAATCGATCTCATCCGGCAGATTATCACCGAAGTAAAACAGTATCCGGTCATCGTCTACAGCTCACATACCGACCCGTCAACCGTAATCACCACCATTGAACTGGGAGTCATGGACCATATCGGTAAAGATACCGACCGCGAAATCTTCCTGGCCAAACTCAGAAACATAGCCAAACGCAATTACTCCCAGACAGGTGAAAGCCCGCGATATAAACTATCGGCCATTACCACTTACAACCAGAGAAACGGAGTATTGACCATAGGAAACAAAAGTCATAAACTGAAAGGGAAAGATATGCGATTGCTGCAATTGCTGTGCCTGCACTTCAATGAATGGGTATCGCCCAAGGAATTAAGTTTCGGTTTGTGGGGAATGGAAAAAAATATTGGGGAACTGAAAAGATACATCGGCCATCTCCGCCAGGAACTGAGTGAAGATCCCGCGCTAAGCATCGAGAACAAACACGGGGGGTACTATAAGCTGCAAGGAGAATAAAGAACCGGATTATTTGGTTAATAAACCAAACATCGTTAAATTTGACTGCGTTTAAAGCATAAAGAAAAACAATATGGCCTCTATAAAATCTTCAGAACTGATTACCAATGAGGACGGCAGTATTTTCCATCTGCATTTACTTCCGGAGGACCTTGCCGACGACATCATTCTGGTCGGTGACCCGGGACGGGTGGAAACCATCGCCTCCCATTTTCAACAAATCGAGTTGAAAAAAAGTAACCGCGAATTTTACACCATCACCGGCAGTTACCGGGGCCACCGGCTTTCCGTGATTTCCACCGGTATCGGTCCGGATAATATCGATATCGTTATCAACGAATTGGATGCTCTGGCCCATATCGATTTGAAAACCAAAGAAATAAAAGCGATCGGCCGTACCCTGAATATCGTCCGTATCGGTACTTCCGGTTCGGTACAAGCCGACATTCCGGTAGATTCTTTTGTCATCTCGGAAAAAAGCATCGGCTGCGACGGGGTATTGAGGTTTTATGCAAACAACGAATCGGTTTGCGACCATCCGTTCGAAGAAGCTTTTATCCGGCATTGCCGATGGACCCCCTCTGCAGCCCGCCCTTATGTAGTCAATGCCGATCCCGGATTAGTAGACCGCCTGTATGACGAAGAACACACCATCAAAGGAGTTACCCTGACAGCAGTCGGATTTTACGGCCCGCAAGGACGTGTCCTGCGTCTGCCGCTAGCCATGCCGGGAATCAACGACCGGATCACCGCTTTCCGCTACGAAGGCTACAAAGTGACCAACTATGAAATGGAAAGTGCAGCTATCACAGGCCTTTGTAACCTTTTGGGGCATCGGGCCGCCACCATCTGCCTGATCATCGCCAACCGGATAAACGGAGATGCCTCCGCCGATTACCACAGCTATATGAATAAACTGATCCGCTATACCCTGGAAAAATTAAGCTAAAAGCTATAGGCTATAAGCCTTTTGCTTTTAGTATTTAGCATTTTATTTTTTACTTTATATTATGATTCAACGTATTCAATCTCTTTTTTTGCTTTGTACAGCAATTGTGACCGGGCTGTTATTTTTTATGCCGGTTGCTTCCATTGTAGTTCCGAATAATTTTACCTATGCGTTTTATACGACAAAAGTGGTACAGGCCGGAAGTCCGTGTGTATTCATCACCTGGAACTGGATGTCATTGATCCTGAATGCCCTTATTACCACATTGGCAGTAGTCACTATTTTCATTCATCACAAAAAATCCAAGACGGTGAAACCGACTCTATTTCTGCAATTGCGTCTTTGTATTGTCAATATTGTGCTTCAATTGGGGTTAATCGTCCTGATGTGGCTACAAGTGCGTCAACGTAGCAACGAACTCAATGCCGAATGGTTTGCCGATATCAGTTTTATCTTTCCACTGATCGGTGTGATCTTCACGTGGCTGGCTATCCGGGGAATTGTGAAAGATATCACCTTACTGAAATCGTTCGACCGGATTCGGTAAACGATACCGCTACAGCCCATAACAGCTGTAGTGGCCATTGGAAAACGGAAAATCTAAATCGTAAACTATAACATTTCCTTAATCTAAATCGTATGTTCAAAATTTGTTGTGCTAGTTTATTTCTTATAGCGATAACTTTTATCAAAGTTTCTGCTTGTACTAATTTCTTACTCACCCGGGGAGCCACTCAGGACGGATCGACGATGATCACCTATTCGGCCGATTCTCACGTATTGTATGGAGAACTTTATCATTGGCCTGCCGGTACCTGGCCTGCCGGAACGATGATGGATATCTATGAATGGGATACCGGTAAATATATGGGTAAAATCCCGCAGGCTGCCCAGACTTACAACGTAATCGGTAATATGAACGAATATCAATTGGCTATCGGTGAAACGACATACGGCGGACGTAAAGAACTGGAAAGTCAGCCGGGAGCTATTATCGACTACGGAAGTCTGATCTATATCACCCTGCAACGCGCTAAAAATGCCCGGGAAGCCATTGTCGTGATGACCGATCTGGTAGAGCGATACGGTTATGCCAGTTCAGGCGAATCTTTCTCCATCAGTGATCCTGATGAAGTATGGATTCTCGAAATGATCGGTAAAGGCGAAGGCGAAAAAGGAGCGGTATGGGTGGCCCGGATGGTCCCCGACGGTTATGTTTGTGCACATGCCAACCAGGCACGGATCACCACCTTCCCCCTGGAAGGAAAAACTTCCATTTCATCCGACCAGATGAAAAAAATCTATGATAAAGAAATTACAACGGTATATGCAAAAGATGTGATTTCTTTTGCCAAACAAAAAGGCCTTTATCCCCAGGACGGGAAAAATGCCGATTTCAGTTTTTCCGATACTTATGCTCCGGTAGATTTCAGTGGTGCCCGTGCCTGTGAAATCCGGGTATGGGCGTTCTTCAATGCTGTAAATCCCGATATGGCTCAGTACTGGAACTATGCCAAAGGGAAAATCGAACGTGACGGTAAAGGCTATGCGACAAACCGGATGCCCCTGTGGGTTAAACCGAACCGGAAAGTGGATGTACTGGAAGTCATGGATTTTATGCGTGATCACCTCGAAGGCACCGAATTGGATATGAGTAAAGATCCGGGAGCCGGTCCCTACGAATGCCCTTACAGATGGCGGCCGATGAGTTTCGAAGTCGATGGTAAAGAATATGTTCACGAACGGGCCACAGCCACCCAGCAAACCGGTTTTACCTTTGTATCACAAAGCCGCAGTTGGTTGCCGGATGCAGTAGGCGGTATCCTTTGGTTCGGTGTTGACGACGCTGCCAGTACCGTGTATTTCCCCATGTATTCCTGCTCCACCCGTGTTCCTCACGCTTATGCAGTCGGCAACGGCAGCATGATGGAATTCACCAATCAGGCAGCTTTCTGGGTTTTCAATCAGGTGACTAATTTCGCTTATACCCGTTATAATGCTATTCATCCGGAAATCCGGGAAAAACAAAAGGCTTTGGAATCCCAATACAAAACGTTTGTCGAAGGAATAGACTCCGGAGCTAAAGCACTATTCGACAAAGATCGTGCAGCAGCAATAGAATTCCTGACCGATTTCTCCTGCAATACCGGTAACCACCTGGTAGACACCTGGAGAGATTTCTACGGTTATCTTTTCTGCCGCTATATGGATGGTAATATCAAAACTGCGGTCCCGGGCGAAAAAAATCCTAAAGTAGAACAACCGCAACTACCCGAATGGTACCTCCGCACCATCATCGAAAAGGCCGGAGACAAACTACAGGTCATCGAATAAAAGGAGGAAAGATAAAAGGTATAAAGTATAAGGTAAAAGGTGGATTTTTCTCTTTTTTATCTTATACTTTTTCTCTTTCTTAGGGTAAGTATTCGGATTGGATATTTTTCATCGCCGCAAAGAGGTTGCCTTTTACGTGGGGAGATAAAGCTTCCATCTGTCGGATAATTTCAGCTACGGCATGACGGTTCGTCGCTCGTTCATGAGGACAATTCTTTTTCTGCTTTTTAAAATTCCGGTAGGCAGCATACCGGGTAGTTTCTTCATCGGTAAGATAGATAAAAGGACGGATCAGGGTAAACGTACGATCGAACATAGCCAACTTCGGTGGCATACTGGCAATCGTACCGTTAAACATCATACTCATCAGCAGACTCTCGATGGCATCGTCCCGGTGGTGTCCCAAGGCCAATTTATTACATCCGTATTCTTTCGCAATCCCGAACAAGGTCTTCCGGCGATTCCACGAACACACAAAACAGACCGGTTTACCGGAATCTTCTTTTACGGCAATAGCAATCGTACGATGTATAAACTCTACTCCCAGCTGTTCACAAAATTGCCTTACATACTCACCGTCGACTTCGTAAGCGACATTTTCCACAGCAATATGAGCAGCCACAACCGTATAATTTTGTTTCGGATCACGGGCCCGCAATGCCAATACTTCCAATAAAGCCAAAGAATCCTTTCCTCCGGAGACTCCGACCAATATTCTATCACCCGGTTCGATCAGCTCATAATCATAAATGGCTTTTCCCGCCTTCCGGAAAAAATCCCGCATAAACAATTTTTCTTTCTTCTTGTCTTCCATTTCGTTCACTTACCAATAAAAACATATCGCCACAAAGTAAAAAGAAATTTCGCTCCCCGGCAATAGTCATCCGTACATTTACAGTAAGCTCTTCCATCGTTCCGGATTACAATCCGGTTAAGTGGAATTTTATCCGAAATACTGTAACAAAATCGTAATAATATTGTAACACTGGTGTAGCAACCACTTATTAATATTGCATTGTAAAAAACTAATCGTCAAAGACATGAACAAGTTAATCATTATCGCATTAGCACTCAGCCTGGCAGCTTGTGGCCATTCAAAGAAGAAGACCTCGGACCACAAAAGTAATATAGATCTGACAGCAGCAGGAGCCACTTTCCCGCTCCCCTATTACAATCTGGCTTTTAAAACCTATAAAGATTCTACCGGGGTATCGGTGACCTACGGCGGAATCGGCAGCGGTGGAGGTATACGCAGCCTGAAAGACCGGATCGTAGATTTTGCAGGCAGCGATGCTTATCTTTCTGAAGCAGAAATGGCGGAAATGCCGGCCCCGGTTGTACATATCCCGACTTGTATGGGTGCTGTCGTCATGGCTTACAACCTACCCGAAGTAAAAGAGCTGCAATTGACAGGTGACATGATCGCCGACATCTTCCTAGGCAAAATCACCCGTTGGAACGATCCCCGTATTCAACAAGTAAATCCGGGAGTTACCCTTCCCGACAAAGCGGTCAGCCCGGTATATCGCTCCGACGGTAGTGGTACCACCTATGTCTTCAGTGATTACCTGACAAAGATCAGTGCTCCGTGGGCAGAAAATATCGGAACCGGAAAAGCATTGAAATGGCCGGTAGGTATTGCCGCCAAGGGAAATCCAGGCGTAGCCGGGACAATCAGTCAAACTCCGGGGGCGATCGGTTATATCGGTTCGGAATACGCTTTTGCCTTGAAAATACCGGTAGCCAAACTGCAAAACAAGGCCGGAAATTTTGTAGCCCCCACAACCGAAAGCATCTCTGCTGCCGCAGATATCGAAATGCCGGCCGATACCCGCACCATGATCACCGACTCGCCGGTAGCCGATGCCTATCCGATCAGCTGCTTTACCTGGATTCTCCTTTATCAGGAACAAGCTTATAAAAACCGGCCTGAACCCCTGGCCCAAGCTACGGTGGAGCTGCTGAATTGGTTAACGAATCCGGAAGCCCAGGATATAACGACAAAAGTACATTATTCACCCCTGCCGGCTTCGACAGTGAAAAATGCCAAACAAATCCTGAAAACCATCACTTATAACGGTCAACCAATCCTAAAATAATATGCGTGATTATATTTTCAAACGGCTGTTATTTCTCTGCTCTTTATTGGTTCTGCTGATTTGTGGGGGAATGGTCTATTCCCTCGTAAGCGGGGCAGTACCGGCCTTTGAAAAATTCGGATTCTTTCATTTCATTTCTTCCGTAGAATGGGATCCCCGGCCCGGTAATGAGCAATATGGCGCCTTGGCATTCATCACGGGAACCATTATGACCTCATTTTTAGCCCTGGTATTTTGTATTCCGTTTTCTTTACCTGTGGCTTTATTCACCGGCGAATATTTCCGGGGTACCCGGGCAGCCACGATCATCGGTTCGGTCATCGACCTGCTGGCCGGTATCCCTTCGATTGTATACGGTTTGTGGGGATTTTATACCCTCCGACCCTTCATGGTCGATTTACAGCTGTCGGAACAGGGGTTCGGCATATTCACCGCAGCGGTCGTATTAGCCGTCATGATCATCCCTTATGCCTCTTCACTGAGTGCCGAGTTTATCTCTATGGTTCCCAAAGAATTGAAAGAAGGGGCCTACAGCCTGGGAGGTACACGTCTGGATGTGATCCGGCGGGTGATTTTCCCGGTCGCAGGT
The DNA here is from genome assembly GCF_000980245.1 of Odoribacter sp. N15.MGS-14. NCBI lineage: Bacteria > Pseudomonadati > Bacteroidota > Bacteroidia > Bacteroidales > Odoribacteraceae > Odoribacter > Odoribacter sp. N15.MGS-14. Next base: position 7,825 of record NZ_LARE01000066.1, on the reverse strand, counting down.
TCCGGAATATTCGCCAGTTATATCCTGGCCTTAGGAAGAGCATTGGGAGAGACGATGGCAGTCACGATGCTGATCGGCAATACCAATATCCTGCCTACGTCTTTCACTTCTACCGGCAACACGATGGCCAGTGTCATCGCCAACCAGTTCGGAGAAGCCGACGGCCTGAAACTCAGTTCCCTGATCGCTATCGGTCTATTGCTATTCCTCATCACCGCTATCATCAATTTCATCGGTAAGATGATCATGAAAAAATTAAGCTGACATGATACAACGCCCTATTACATCTTATCATTCAGGCTGGCGCAAAGCCAAGGACAGGATATTTTTCTGGCTGGTTTGCCTGTTCTCTGCTTTAACGGCCGTCCCATTAGTAGTCATCATCTGGGAAGTGGTCCGGAAAGGATACAAACAGATCAACCTGAATTTCTTCACCGAGACAGCCCCCAGTACCCTGGATGCCATGTTAGCGAAAATCAACGGAGAAATCATTCCCGGAGGAATCGCCAATGGAATCACAGGCACATTACTTATGGTGGTACTGGCCTCCGTTATCGCTATCCCGACCGGTATTATGGGTGGAATTTACTTATCGGAAAAACCCAAAACCTTATTTTCTCATGTGATCCGTTTTCTGACCGACCTCCTGCAAGGCACGCCGTCGATCGTCATCGGTATCATCGCTTATGCCTGGGTTGTCGTTCCTTTGAGTAGTTATTCCGCTTTGGCAGGTAGTGTCGCTCTGGCTATTATGATGTTACCCTTAATCATACGCTCGACAGAAGAGACCCTGAAACTTCTCCCGACAAGCCTCAAAGAAGCCGGTCTTGCGCTAGGAGCCTCCTATACGAGTGTTATCCTGAAAGTCTTGGTTCCCTCAGCTTTCGGCGGACTGTTCACCGGTACTTTACTAGCCGTGTCGAGAGTGATGGGCGAAACAGCCCCCCTGATGCTAACCGCCCTCGGTAGTACAGCGATCAACTGGGATATTCTGGATCCGACCAGTGCAGTCCCCTTGCTCATCTGGGAATTTTATAACGACCCGAACCTGGCCGATATGATCTGGAGTTGTTCTTTATTTCTATTACTATTGATTCTGGTGATGAACATCATCGCTAAAAATGTCGCCCGGAAATGGAAAATTTAATTTATAACAGTCCTACTACATCATGCAAATAGATCATCCGATATTACAATTTAAAAATGTCAGTATTTCCTATACTCCCGGGAAAAATGCCGTCAATCATGTCAATGCCGATATTAAAAAGAATCGGATCACAGCCATTATGGGGCCCTCGGGATGTGGCAAAAGTACCTTATTGCGTGCCATCAACCGCATGCACGAATTATATCCGGACATCAGGATCAGCGGAGAAATTCTGATGGACAACCGCAACATTTTAAAGATGAACCCCATGGAGGTCAGGCGTATGGCGGGCATGGTATTTCAGCGCCCTAATCCTTTTCCCACTATGAGTATTTTCGATAATGTGATCGCCGGTTACAAACTCAATGGCATCCGCCTGAAGAAAAAAGAAAAAGAAGAAATTGTAGAGACTTGTCTGACCAACGTCGGGCTGTGGAATGAAGTGAAAGACGCTCTGTTCAAGAAAGGCACTTTCTTATCAGGAGGTCAGCAACAGCGGCTATGCATTGCACGGGCCCTGGCCTTAAAACCGGAAGTATTACTGATGGACGAGCCGACCTCCGCCCTCGATCCTATCGCCACCAACCGGATCGAAGAATTGTTACTCGAGCTGAAAAAAGAATTTACCATTATCATCGTCACCCACAACATGTCGCAAGCTGCCCGTATTTCAGACTATTCGATGTTTATGTATCTCGGCGAACTGATCGAATACGACAAAACCCGGATTATGTTTACCAATCCCCGGGATAAACGGACCGAAGAATATCTGACCGGACAATTCGGATAAACCGATGTAAAAAACAAAAAAAATAATTCCTATTATGCCAACTTTAAAAGAAAAAGTATTCAGCCGGATAACCGAAGATTTTCAGGTATTAGCAAAGATTGTCATCCGCCAGCTGAATCTGACCAAGCAATTAATGGACGACAACCACAAAGAGGAGATATATACAGAGATCAACAATAACGAACGGATCATCGACAGTATAGAGGTCAAAATCCGCAACGAAGTGATCAATATGATCGTGCTTTACAGTCCACGGGCCACGAATCTGAGGATGATCATCTCTTACTACGATATGACCGCTTATCTCGAACGGATCGGAGATCTGATTCTGAATGTTTCCCATTTCATGAAAAAAATAGCAGTCGACGACTGTCTGTTCACAACCTATAAAAAGGATTTACTAAAGATGCTCTCACTCACTGAAAGTATGACACAAAATGCTATATTTGCTTTTACATGTGAGGATATCCAGTTAGCGAAAGAAACGATCGAGACGGATGACCAGGTCGACGAACTGCATCATTTTATCGGCCAGCATCTCCCGACACAATGTTTCGATAAGATATTATCGCAACAAGAAGTAACGGATGCCCTATGCATCAACAGCATGGCCTATAACATCGAGCGGATCGGAGATAATGCGACCAATATTGCAGAAGCCGCTATTTACCTGATCGAAGGAAAGAATATCAAACATTGGCCGAAACCGGACGAAGACCTGCTACTGGCAGGAAGTGAAGGTTAAAAAATGAGAAAAGAATAATGAACGATTTTGAATGACAAAATATATGGAACGGAATAAAATATTAGTAGTCGACGATGAAGAAGATTTATGTGAAATCCTTCAATTCAATCTGGAAAGTGAAGGTTTTGCAGTAGACATCGCAAATTCAGCCGAAGAAGCCTTAAAACTGCTGACCGATGAACATGAACTAATTCTACTGGATGTCATGATGGAAGGTATGTCCGGATTCAAAATGGCCGAAAAAGTCCGCAAAGAAATGCATATGAATACCCCGATCATCTTCCTGACCGCTAAGGATACCGAAAACGATATGTTGACCGGATTCAGTATCGGCGGAGACGATTATATCGCCAAACCCTTCTCGATCAAAGAAGTTGCCGCCCGGGTAAAAGCAGTATTGAAAAGGGCCGGTAATATCGCACTACCGGAAAAAAAGAAAACGATCGAAATCGGAGAACTCACTCTGGACCTCAACAGCAAGACCGTATACCTCAATGAGCAGCAGATCCTTCTAACCAAAAAAGAATTCGAAATACTCAGTATGATGGCCAAAGCTCCCAACCGGGTCTTTTCACGGGAAGATATTCTGGGCAAAGCCTGGCAAGAAGACGGCTATGTATTGGAGAGAACGGTAGACGTCCACATCACCCGGCTCAGAAAAAAACTCGGAGCTTTCGGTAAACATATCGCCAACCGTTCGGGGTACGGTTACTGCCTGGAATGCTGAAAAGGCTAAAGGCTTTAAGCTAAAAGCCTTCAACTCCTGGTCCACAATTTTCAGCTTTCAGCCTTTAGCTTATAGCTTTTTTTTAGCTTTTTACTTTTAACCTTTTACTTTTTACTTTTTTATGCACTTTACTTATAAAAAGAAGATTTTCCTGTATTTTCTGATTGTATTTACCATATTTACAATCATCATCGTTGCAGTTCAACAGAACAGGGAGAAAATGTATAAGTCAGAGAATTTCAAAGCCAGTCTCAATGCTTATGCAGAAATCATCGCCAACTATGTCGATAGTCACCGTCTGATCGCAGATAAACGGCTGGATTCGTTAAATAATTTGCTTCCCTTACTCCCCCGAGGATTACGGGTAAGCATTATCGACCGCCAGGGAAAAGTGCTTTACGACAACGATATCGACGAGGAAGAAACGGTAGAAAATCACTTGTCCCGACCGGAAATAGCACAAGCATTAACCCAAAGCAACGGTACGAATATTCGTAAATCGGAGACTACCGGTATCGATTATTATTACGATGCCCGCCTTTTCAACAACTATTTCGTACGGGTAGCTCTACCTTATACCGATCAGGTACAGAATATCCTGAAAGCTGACGAAATCTTCACTTATTTCATTCTGCTCTTATTTTTTACTACCCTGATTTCTTTGTTATATCTGGCAGATCGTTTCGGGAAAGCCGTATCCGGCCTGAACGAATTTATCATCACGGCCGAACACAGCCAACCGGATTACGACAAAATCGATTTCCCCGATACCGAACTGGGAGAAATCGGTCATAAGATCGTCGACAACTACAAGATGCTGAAAAAGAGCAAAGATCAGCTCAATCAGGAAAGGGAAAAACTGTTACGCCACTTTCACCATTCCGATGAAGGTATTTGTATTTTCTCGGCAGATCACAAAAAGATATATGCCAACACCCATTTCATCCAATATGTAAACACTATTTTAGACGAACCTACCTTTGATGTAGATCATATTTTCCAGGCACCTGAATTCAAAGAAGCCGAATTTTTCCTGCAAAAGAACACACCGGTCAATCCTCAGGCCAAATCGATTCCGATCTGGCAAGGAAAAATTGCCAAAAACGGGAAACATTTCGCTGTGAGATTACTTATTTTCTACGACAACAGTTACGAAATCACGTTGAACAACGTCACCTCGGCAGAAAAAAACAGGCTGCTGAAACAAGAGATGACCAATAATATCGCACACGAATTAAAAACTCCGGTCAGCAGTATCCGCGGCTACATCGAAACTATTCTCGAACAGGAACACCTGGAACCTGTCAAGCAGAAATTTTTCCTGGAGAGGGCTTATATTCAAATTCTTCGCTTATCCGAATTAATTCGCGACGTGGCTTTGATCACCAAGACCGAAGAAGCCTCCGACCTATTCGAGAAAGAAACGATCAATATCCGAACGACCATCGACGAAGTGACCACCGACCTGGAAGTATCCTTACAACACAATCACATCGTCGTTCACAATCATATCGGCCCGAAAGTTGAAATCGAAGGTAACCATACCCTACTTTATTCCATTTTCAGGAACCTGATCGACAATGCGATCAACTATGCCGGAGAAAATATCACGATCGGTATCGACAATTATATGGAAGACAGCGAATTTTACTATTTTTCATTCTACGATACCGGCCGGGGAATCGAAGAAGAACACCTGGAACGTATTTTCGACCGTTTCTACCGGGTGAATCAAGGCAGAAGCCGGAAAACGGGCGGATCGGGTCTGGGCCTCTCCATCGTAAAAAATGCCGTATTGTTTCACAAAGGCCAAATCACGGCTAAGAACCGGAAAGACGGTGGATTAGAGTTCATTTTTTCTTTGAGAAAAAAATTATTTTAACTTTCAGGCCACGCAACCTTTTTAGTTAGTTTTCATCTTTATAACAGAAAACAACTAAAAATAAAAACATGAAAAATAAACATTTCAATCTAACTTCGGGGATCGTTCTTATCCTGATCCCCCTTGTTTTTTCCTTCACCGGTTGCAAGGATGATTATGAAACCTATTATGAAGGTTATGGCCTGGTCAGTAAATCAGGCGACGAAAAGTTTACCGTCAAGCTAGACGATGGTTATCTGCTCTATCCCCGGGAATATTACTTCAATCCTGAAAAACTGAACGACAGTACCCGTCTACGGATACGATTCAACATTCTGGAAGAACAGGATACGAATTTATATGCCCGGATTGTCTATGCCGACACAATTCTGACCAAATCCATTCTTCCGTACGACGAAACGATTTTGGACAGTGTCGGAAACGCTCCGGTAAAGATCGTCAATTCCTGGTTCGCTCATGGATTCCTGAACTTTGAGTTTATGTTTGCTGCCCATCTGAATCCCAGTACAGGCAAAACACATATGGTAAATTTATTACAATGCCCCACCGAAGACGACCGCCTCATCTTCGAATTCCGGCACAATGATTTCGGAGATTCCCGGGATAAACTCTATTTCGGTACAGTTTCTTTCCCCATACAGAAGCTCACCGAAGGCTATGAAAAACCGATAAAAATGATCGTCAAATATAACGATTCGGCCAATACAACGCGCAGCATCGAACTGACTTACAAGTAATCGGAAAATCCCCAAAGATCGGTCATTGAACTTTGGGGATTTTCTTTTATCTATCAAAGTCTGAAAATCAGATTGACAATATTAGCCTCTTCTAAAAATTCATCTGAGTAGAAATACTGCTTGTCGAGAAAAAGCCAGGAGGTTTACCCTACGATAAAAGCAGGCAAAGAATCAAACGATCCTACCACAAAATAAAAATAAGACGATTTGTAACCTGACACTCAGAATTATAGTATCTTTCAAAAAAAAATCTCATTTATTATTCGCATTTTTAGAGTCAAAAATTTTGCAGTTAACAGAAAAAAAGCATACATTTGTACCCGCAAAAAGAGAGAGTTCTTTTACAATTAAGGGCAGTTACCAGAGTGGCCAAATGGGGCTGACTGTAACTCAGCTGGCGTAGCCTTCGGTGGTTCGAATCCATCACTGCCCACAAATTTTAAATTACAGCGACAGAGATAGTTGTTGATTCAAAATTTGTTTATACCTCCCATTACGGATCGAAAAAGCATAGTGAGTCCGGCTAGTGTGTGAGGAACAATACATTTTGCGGAAATAGCTCAGTCGATAGAGCACTAGCCTTCCAAGCTGGGGGTCGCGGGTTTGAGTCCCGTTTTCCGCTCTCTGAATGAGGTAGTTACAAAAGTAGCTACCTTTTTTATTTTGTGGTTTTTCGTGGTTTTTGATGGTCGAGTTAAACCGAGAGTTAAACCGGAATTTAGCCATGAACGCCTCTATTTCAGTGGTTTGTTACGATAGTGTCCCTAAAAGTGTGTAAATCCCAATAAATTGATTATTTCTTCACGCTGTCTCTGTATTCCAGTGGAGACATCCCTGTCATTCTCCGGAAAAAACGGCACATGTAGGGCGGGTCATCGAAGTGTAACTCCGCCGCGATATTCTTAATAGACAAGTCTGTATTTTGGAGAAGGATTTTTATGGAAACTATAACAAACCGGTCTATCATCTCTTTGGGAGAAATATTTTCAATCCGATGAAACAATTTATACAGGTAATCCGGTGTTATATGTAACTTGTCGGCATAATATTTTACGTCATGGTATTTCGTATGGTATCTGCTCAGTAGGGTGTAAAAATCGTTATACAGCTTCCAGCTTCTGTTCTTAGAGAAATTACCTACTTCCCCGATTCCCATTCTTCTCATTTCGCTGTCTATGGCGATAAACAGGTTATAAAAGTTATTCCTCACAACATCTTTCGACTGTTCTATATCGCAATGGTTAATAACCCAATCGGTTTGCATGAACCAATGCTTCAGCAGACGATTCTGTTCGGGTGTCGTAGAAAGTACGGGATACTTGTAGAGCAAATCCCAGAAAGAGGATGCCACCTTATAAAACATCTCGTCGGCAAGTTCTTTGGGAACGGAAATGTAATAAGCATGAAAATCTCCTGACATTTTAATGGGAATAAATGGCAAATCCCCCGTAAGAACGACCAGACAGCCGGCGGCAACCTTCACTTTTCGAAAGTCAATGCTGACCACACCATACCCTTTGGTACATCGGAGCAACGTACAACCGTTGATATCGACAATTTTGCCGACACCTTCTCTTAGATTCGTTTCCCCCGATACACCGCATCGGGATATTTCCCATAATTTATATTTAGCTCTATTCATATCTACTGCAAAATTAGCACATTTCTTTCAAAGCCGTCCTCCTATTGTCCGAAAAAGTACCCGACTTGTCGGAATAAAGACACCTAATAGCATCGCAATACACGCTAATTTTGCAAACACTTTTTGATTACAAATTAAAATCAGATATATGCAAT
>NZ_LARE01000152.1:0-1324 GCF_000980245.1 Odoribacter sp. N15.MGS-14 | reverse complement strand
CACTAAAAGTGCTCCGACCGCTTGTAGGCACATGGTTTCAGGAACTATTTCACTCTTCTGTTCGAAGTGCTTTTCACCTTTCCTTCACAGTACTGGTTCACTATCGGTCTCTCGGGAGTATTTAGCCTTACCGGATGGTCCCGGCTGGTTCACGCAGAATTCCTCGTGCTCCGCGCTACTCAGGATACCACTAGGCTTCGACTGGCTTCGTATACGCAACTATCATGCTCTATGGTTGAACTTTCCAGAACATTCTACTCACCAGTTTTCTTGCCACAACGTGGTCCTACAACCCCACATATGCCGTAACATAGGTGGTTTGGGCTAGTCCCCGTTCGCTCGCCACTACTAGGGGAATCATTATTTATTTTCTTTTCCTGCAGGTACTAAGATGTTTCAGTTCCCTGCGTTAGCCTCCAACGTGGTTGGATGATTGGTCTTCAACCAATCGGGTTGTCCCATTCGGAAATCTCCGGATCAAAGGTTATTTGCACCTACCCGAAGCTTATCGCAGCTTATCACGTCCTTCATCGCCTCCGAGAGCCAAGGCATCCGCCATGCGCCCTTGCTTACTTTTAGTCTTACCGACAACGTATGGTCGATATATACTTTCAGCTTTAACTTTACTTTTTTCTGTTACATCATGTCAAAGATCGTTTGAGAATATTCCAATCAATTGGAATCTCAAGAGTGGAGAATAACGGATTCGAACCGTTGACCCCCTGCGTGCAAAGCAGGTGCTCTAGCCAGCTGAGCTAATCCCCCGAGATAGTGATTAGTGAGGGGCGGTCAGTGATTGGTAATCAGTAATTAAAATATCAATTAGCAATTAAGAATCGTCTGTACCTGTCACCAAGACTATGTCGTAGTCCCAGGCAGAGTTGAACTGCCGACCTCTACATTATCAGTGTAGCGCTCTAACCAACTGAGCTATAGGACTGTCAGTCAAACCCTAGCCCGAAGGCTCGGCTTCTACTTTCTCTTTATATTATCAATAAACAATCTTCGCAGTACAAGAGGTTCTTATGGAGGTAATCTCTTTAGAACCTACTTTTCATCTTGTTATGAGCGTCGCTCCAGAAAGGAGGTGTTCCAGCCGCACCTTCCGGTACGGCTACCTTGTTACGACTTAGCCCCAATCACCAGTTTTACCCTAGGACGCTCCTCGCGGTTACGTACTTCAGGTACCCCCGGCTTTCATGGCTTGACGGGCGGTGTGTACAAGGCCCGGGAACGTATTCACCGCGCCGTGGCTGATGCGCGATTACTAGCGAATCCAGCTTCATGGAGTCGGGTTGCAGACTCCAATCCGAACTGAGAGAGG
>NZ_LARE01000064.1:0-17056 GCF_000980245.1 Odoribacter sp. N15.MGS-14 | reverse complement strand
CCGGGTAGCCTTTGCTTCAAGAACTTTTTGTTCTTCTCCCCCATAAAAGAATAAAATTCCTTCTCCAATAGCCAAAACCAACAACACACAAGCTGCATATTGAAAAATATGCTGTATTTTTCGACGACGCTCCCTGCTTTCCTTTTCTACGTAATCATCAAAACGATTCATTACCTTAGGCAAATTCGATTCCCGCAAAGAAGTACTCTCATCCGCTTGCCAAATTGCCCGTACCCGTTCAAAATAAAGCCGGTGGCGCTCATCTTCTTCCAGCCACTTCTGCAACTCAAGCTGTTCCTCCGGAGTTAATTCCCTACAAACTTTTTTGAGGAGAAGATCCCAACTAATCTTATTCTTATTCATAAATCAAAACACACCAACAAATACTAAATTTTCTATAAAGTAACATGGGATTCAAAAACGGATGACACAATACAGAAAAAAATTTTACCTTTGTCCCAAAAGCATATCATAATGGATGATTCCACGGAAAAAGATAAACTGAGTCACTTGATTAAAAAACGTAACCGGGAAGCTTTTCACGAGCTATACCAAATGTCTTTTAACAAGTTGCAAAAATATGCTATGCGCTATCTCTACGATTGGGATGAAGCCGAGGATCTGGTACAAGATGCTTTTCTATTCTTATGGTCTCACCCCGAACGATACAGCAACAAACAACCCGTATTCTATTATTTGCTCGGTATTGTCAGAAACAATTGTCTGAATCACCTCCGAGACCTGAACATACAATACAGACATCAGGATAAAATCATCGAGGCCATGTTATTCTCAAGCATTGAAGATCCGGAAATCGATGAGGACATCCAGGTCCGCCTTAAATATATACTAGACCTGCTACCGGAAAAACAACGCGAAGTCCTCTTACTGCATACCGTAGAAAAAAAGAAAGTCCGGGAAATCGCAGAACAGATGAATATATCCGAAGCAACCGTAAAAACACACTTTCAACGGGCAATAATCCTACTCAGAAACAATCTGAAATTCATCCTTTTCGGACTATAATGGACGTAACGCTTTTATCCAAAATTCCAAAGAGGCATCCTCTATCCCTCTAAGTCTGAATCTGCGTGACATCCCGCATTCTTTAACATATCCAAAGATATAAGCAACAAAATTTTCTCAAGCCAATTCGGATTTAATAAGAAATATCTGTGGACCTTAGTTCTATTATCAAAAAATGACAGAATTGCCAGATTTTGATAATAAAATCTTATTCAAAAAAGACTGCCTAAACTTATTAGACAGTCTCCATGATAAATAGTCTAATAACTTTTATAGGTTATTGTGAATCTCTTCGGCACAAGCTTTCATTTCCTCAGCCGGAAATTGCTTTTTAGGATTACAAAAATTCATATCGTCCCCTCCGTTGAGAGGCACCAGATGAACATGTGCATGCGGGACATCCAAACCCAATACAGCCACACCGACCCGTTGGCAAGGAATGGTTTTACCAATAGCCCTGGCGACCTTCTTGGCAAACACCATTAGCCCGGCTAACTCTTCATCCGAAAGATCGAACAGGTAATCGGTTTCTTTTTTAGGAATCACAAGCGTATGTCCCTTTTGCAAAGGATTAATATCGAGAAAAGCATAATAATACTCATCCTCAGCTACTTTATAAGAAGGAATTTCTCCTTTCACGATTTTAGAAAAAATTGAAGCCATACAAATCGCATTTTACAGACTGATATCCATAATTTCGAACTCCATTTCACCGGCAGGTACCTTCACCATCACTTTATCTCCTAATTTCTTTCCGACCAAAGCCTGTGCAATCGGTGTATGGATAGATAACTTCCCTTCCTTGAAATTTGCTTCAGTTTCAGAAACCAGAGTATAAGTCATTGTTGCTCCGGTTTTCGTATTTTTGATCGTCACCTTATTCAACATCTGTACTTTAGATGTATCGATCTGTGACTCATCGATCACCCGACAGGTCGCGATGGTATCTTTCAGTTGGGCTATTTTTGCTTCCAAAAGCCCCTGGGCATCTTTGGCTGCATCATATTCTGCATTTTCTGAAATATCGCCTTTTTCGATAGCTTCTCCAATAGCCTTGGAAATTTTCGGACGTTCTACATTCTGCAATCTTTCCAATTCCTCCTGTAGTTTCTTCAATCCCTCTTTTGTTACATAAGACACTTTGTTGCTCATAACCGTTTATTTAACATTTATTTTATACATAAAAAAATAAATGACACTTATCCTCCAATAAGTGCCTTTATTAAAAAGAATTCCTGTTGATACTAGGAATCCTCACCTCCGATTACAAAGATATGACCTTTTTTCGGAATAAAAAATTTTTTCAGCAAAATTATACAAACGTTTCCACCTCAGAATTTCTTCGTTTCGCCCCTAATCTCACTCTTTATCAATATTTTCTCTTTCAATACCCTTCAAAATACCAGCTTGTTTTCAGACCAGCCTTGTAAATAACCGGATAGATAGTTCCTCTTTTATACATAAACTTTTCAGAAGTTATAAAATAAAAAGGGAATCATTTGCATATAAAAATAACTTTTCCTACATTTGCACCTCGATAAAAACGTACACAGTCTCTTATACGAAAGACTCCGTGATAATACTGTGTCCGATAAATGGATTTTTAAAATTTGAAATAATGGATTTAATTAAAGTTGCAGAACAGGCATTTGCCGCTGAGAACCCAGTAGAGCATCCTTCATTCAACACAGGTGACACAGTAAGCGTTCACTACAAAATTGTCGAAGGAAATAAAGAGCGTATCCAGGTATTCCGTGGTGTAGTTATCCAGGTCAAAGGAACCGGAAGCACTAAAACTTTCACTGTTCGTAAAATGTCAGGAAATGTCGGTGTTGAAAGAATTTTCCCGATAGAATCACCGTTTATCAAAGAAATCGAAGTAAACAAACTCGGAAAAGTAAGACGTGCCCGGATTTATTATTTCCGTAATCTTACCGGTAAGAAAGCCAAAATCAAAGAAAAGAGATCTTAAAGATCAAGTTAAAAATAAAAAAGCTCTGCGTTGCAGGGCTTTTTTTATTTCCTATCTTTGTCAAATCTTTAAGGAATATTTTATCGTATCAACAAAGACAGAATCATCACAACAATAAAAAATACATTATGGAGAATACTGAAATTATTCAAAAAGCCAGAGCCAAAGCCGAAATGTGGCTGAACGATGCCTACGACAAAGCTACCCGTACAGAAGTAGAACGCCTGTTGAATGCCAGTGACCCGACCGAATTGATCGACTCATTTTACAACGATCTGGAATTCGGTACCGGTGGGTTACGCGGAATTATGGGTGTGGGGAGCAACCGGATGAATATTTATACGGTAGGTGCCGCTACCCAAGGTTTCGCCAATTATATTAACCGGCTGTTCCCGGGAGAAAATAATTCAGTATGTATAGGCCACGATTGCCGCCATCATTCGCGGGAATATGCAGAAACGACTGCAGCGATTTTTTCAGCCAACGGCATTACAGCTTATCTTTTCGAATCGCTGCGTCCGACACCGGAAATGTCGTTTGCTATCCGTGAATTGGGATGTAAAGGAGGAGTCATCATTACCGCTTCACACAACCCGAAAGAATATAACGGTTATAAGGCTTACTGGAATGATGGTTCACAGTTAGTTCCCCCTCACGATAAAAATGTGATCGACGAAGTAAAAAAAGTGAAGGTCACCGATATTAAGTTCACGGCTGTCCCGGATAAAATCAAGACTCTTGGCGAAGACTTTGACCAGAAATTCCTGAATACAGTAAAAACCCTGAGTTTATCTCCGGAAGCCATTCAACATCAGCACGACTTGAAAATTGTTTTTACTCCCTTACATGGTACCACTTATAAATTAGTGCCTGCTTCTTTACGTAATTGGGGGTTCACCAATATCACCACTATCCCGGAACAGATGATTACCGACGGTGATTTTCCAACCGTAGCTTCTGCAAATCCGGAAGAACCGGCAGCCTTCAAGATGGCATTGGATAAAGCCCGGGAGATCGATGCCGACCTGGCTATGGCTTGTGATCCGGACGGAGACCGTATCGGTATCGCTGTTAAAGACGACCGGGGCGAGTGGATTCTACTCAACGGCAACCAGACCAACATTATTTTTACCTGGTATATCATCCAGCGCAGGAAAGCATTAGGCCTACTCAAAGGCAACGAGTATACTGGTAAAACGATCGTTACTTCCGAGCTGATTAAAGATATCGCCGAGAAGAACGGGATTCCCTGTTACGATGTATACACCGGTTTCAAATGGATCGCCGATATGATCCGTAAAAAGGGAGCTGAAGGTTACATCGGAGCCGGTGAAGAATCGTTCGGTTTCATGCCAGGTTCTTTTACCCGGGATAAAGATGCCGTATCTTCGACCTCTTTGATGGCAGAAATTGCTGCCTGGGCAAAAGATCAGGGGAAAACTTTGTTCGGTATTCTCGAATCGATCTATGCTGAATATGGTTTCTCACAAGAAAAAATGGTTTATATTGTACGCAAAGGCCTGACCGGAGCTCAGGAAATCAAAGACATGATGAACAACCTCCGGCACAACACCCCGAAAACGATCAATAACAGTGAAATCATCATCAAAAAGGATTATGCAACATTACAGGAAATCAATCTGAAAACCGGAGAAACAAAAACCATGGATTTTCCAACCACCAGTGACGTACTTCAATTCTTCCTGGCCGACGGTTGCAAAATCTCCGTTCGTCCTTCCGGTACCGAACCCAAAATAAAATTCTATTTCGAAGCCCGTGCCACGATGAAAAATGTAAACGATTTTCATAAAGCCCAAGCTGAAGCTTTAGCTAAAATCGATGCAATGATGGCCGATCTGAAAATAAACTAATACCCGGCAGGCTAATGTACCGCACTGTGTATACAGACCGGTACATTAGCCTATTTTCAAACCGGTATTTCGAAGAACTCTTCTTTAAAATTGACGAAATATACCCTTTCCTGTGCCCGGGTAATCGCCGTATACAACCAACGCCAATACTCATCATTCAGCATCTCCTCCGGCAACCACCCCTGATCGATAAACACGGCATCCCATTGTCCCCCCTGAGCTTTATGACAGGTAACGGCATAAGCGAATTTCAGTTGTAAGGCATTGTAATATTCATTTTCCCGGATTTTTTCAAATCGTTTCTTTTTAGAAGGGATATCGGCATAATCGGCTTCTACAGCCTGATAAAATATACGGTTTTGTTCATACGTCATCGCCGGATAATCGGACATCAGGGTATCCAGCATAACCCAAGCCGTCACCTCTTCTTCATACCCATCTATCTTCAGTGTAGCATTTACAAAATGATGCCCATAAAGCTCTACTCTTCTGCCGGCCCGTTGTACGGTAGCCATATCTCCATTGGCAATAAAATCGATTTTTTCATAATCAGCTCCCCAGAAATAATTGTTTTTTACGATCATAATCCGGTCTCCACTACAAAAATCCTCTTCCCGGTATAAGATCGTGCGGCGTATTCCTTCATTAAACCGATTGGCCCGTTTATTCGAACGACAAACGACAATCGTTTCTTCTTCCCCGAACCGCCCGTAACAGGAATCTATTTCTTCCAGAAGTTCCCCACCACCGATCTTAAAAACATCGGGAAATTTTCCGATCCTGAGCCGCAGATTTTCCGATCCGATTCCGATCAGACTCCGTACCTGTGTGGCATTGTATAAAATACCCGACTGTTCTGCCTGCCGCATAATATCGGTCAAAGCCACCTCGGTCACCTTGAAATTATAAGCAGCTTCCAGTTCCCGTCTGTCCAAGGCCGGACTAATATCCAGGCCTACAGGGGGTAACTGAGCCACATCCCCGATCAGTATCAAACGGTTATTCCGTCCATTATATATATACTGTATCAAATCGTCCAACAAACAACCACTCCCGAAATTACCTTCCCCATCGGCATTTGAAATCATCGAAGCCTCATCGACAAAAAACAAGGTGTCAGCACCGGCATTAAATCCCAGATTAAACAAGCCTTCTCCATCGGTCGAAGACTTTTGACGATAAATCTTTTTGTGGATCGTAAAAGCCGCTTGTCCGGCATAACCGGCAAAAACCTTCGCCGCCCGACCGGTCGGGGCCAGCAAAACGACTTTATACTCAAGGCTTACCAAAGCATTCACAATAGCAGCGACCAATGAAGTCTTTCCCGTACCGGCATATCCTTTCAACAGAAAAATCCCTTCTTCTTCCCGGGCAAAGAAAAAACGGATAAAATGCTCAACAGCGATCTGTTGGGTCGGAGAAAAATTATAACCGAATTTCTTCCGGATAATATCTTCAAAATGTTTTTGGATCATCATGAAATTTAATAGAAGATTATGCCTTTAATCTAAATTTTTTCCTAAATTTGCGAGCAATATTAAGATTTTGTGCTGCGTTGACAACGTTTGAATTGCGGGGATAAAGATACGAAATTAGGATCAACCTCACAGGTCTGATGAAAATTTATGCATTAATATCATACAAAAATAACGTTAAATATGAAAAAGCTTATTATTCAGATTATCCTTGCCGGAATTATTATTTTTCTTGGCTATAAATGCTACGAAAGTATTAAGATTCCTCAACAATTTAAAGTGATAAAAGAACAGAGATATGCGAGAATTGCCGATCGTCTGAAAGATATCCGTACAGCTCAGGAAGCTTATAAAGGAGTATATGGAAAATATACCGGTAGTTTTGACACTCTGATCAATTTCATCAAATACGACTCGGTAAAAGTTGTTCGTTCAATCGGTTCGTTGAGCGACGAAGACCTGGAAAAAGGAATTACCGAAGCTCAGGCTATCAAAGAAGGGCGGATTGTTCGTGACACTGTAAAACAAGGCGCTTTAGAAACCATTTTCAATAAAGATTACCCGATCGACGATCTCCGTTATGTGCCTTTCACGAAACGGAAATATCAATTCAATATGGGTGCCTCTTCTATGTTTACCGATTCAGGAGTAGAAGTCCCTCTTTTCCAGGCTTGGATTTCCAATACCTATATCTTTGAAGACATCGAAGATCAATACAAAGATGAAATCCTTCAGGAAAACGGTGAAAGAAAAAGGCTGAAGAAATATCCGGGGCTGAAAGTCGGTGACCTGAAAGAAGCGAATAATAACGTAGGTAACTGGGAATAATGTAGTTGCATGCAGAACGTATATTATATTGACAGTAATTTCATAAAAGAAAATTCTTCACAATATATTTTGTCCATCCGTTACTCGACGGATGGACTTTCATTTTGTGTCCACAATCATAATCACCAGCTTTTGGTGTTTTTTTTCCAGCCTTACCAGTTGGATAGCCAGGATGCCGTCATTGCCAAGGTAAAAAAAATCATGGTGGAAGATGAACTATTGAATTTAAAATATAAAAAAGTATATATTCTACCTTGCCAAAAAGAAAAAATCCTGTTGCCCGCCCATGTGTTCAATAAGAATACCTTGGGAGATATGTACCGGATCTGCCTGCAACCTCAGAAAAACGATATCTTATTATACCGGAAAATCAAAGCGATCGAAAGTTACCTGGTCGAAGTACTCCCACGTAGTTTCGTCAATTTTCTGAGCTCCCGTTATGCTTCGCTGTGTATCGTCAATAATGCTTATGCTTTTATCATTCAAGCTATCGAAAGCATTCAATTCAATACCAATCATCTATTTATCGACATACACGATCGGTATTTCGATTTATTATTGACTCAGAACAACGAGGTACTGTTGTTCAATTCTTTTGATTACGGTTCGGTGACTGACCTGATTTATTACACCCTGAATTGTCTGCAACAATGTCATATCGATAAAGAGAACGTGCATACCTCCTTATCGGGCAATCTGGTCAACGATCCGGATTTACTGACGCTCATGAATAAATACATCCCGAATGTATCTATCCTGAATTGCGCCCCATTGTCCCAGCTCGTACGGAATAATGAATTGAATAATTCCAGTTTTATCCACTTGCTAAATATCCACAAATGCGAATAATCAGTGGTTCTCACCGAGGACGGCAGATTTTTCCCGACAAGAGTTTCAGTGCCCGTCCGACGACCGATTTTGCCAAAGAAAATTTGTTTAATGTACTGACCAATTATATGGACCTGGAAGATATTTCCGCCCTTGATCTATTCTCAGGTACCGGCAGTATCAGTTATGAATTTGCTTCCCGTGGTGCCCGGGAGATTGTCTCCATCGAACAGAATTACAAACATTATATGTTCATCAGGCGGACTGCAAAGGAATTGGGTTTTAAGCACATAAAAATCTATAAAACCGATGTCTTTATCGCTTGCAAAAAATTAAAAGGACGGAAATTCGACCTGATTTTCGCCGACCCTCCCTATAAGTTGGATAAAATCGACGATATCCCTGCCGCAATCTTCGATAATGAATTGTTAGCCGAAAATGGGATTGCTATTATAGAACATCCGGCCAACACCGACTTTTCCAGTCACCCCCGTTTTTCCGAACACCGGCAATACGGCAGCGTGAACTTTTCGTTATTCAGATAGGTTGTTTCGCAAAAAAATCCCGGGATTCGGCTTCAACCGTCCCGGGATTAAAATATGATCGACCGATCTTTAATTTTCGTCGTTCACATAATCGTAAAGCGGATCGCAGGTACACATCAGGTTGCGGTCGCCATACCCATCGTCTACGCGTCCTACTTGAGGCCAGAACTTATTCTCAGCCACCCAAGGCAGCGGATAAGCCGCTTTACTACGCGGATAAGTGTGAGTCCACTCGTCAGCTGTCAGAACCTTATGCGTATGCGGAGCATTCTTCAGTACATTATCGGTTTTATCTGCTTTTCCTTCGGCTACCTCACACATTTCCTCGCGGATTGTCTTCAGTGCTTCGATAAAACGATCCAGTTCTTCTTTCGGTTCACTTTCAGTCGGTTCCACCATCAAAGTACCATGTACCGGGAACGACAGGGTCGGTGCATGGAAACCGAAGTCCATCAACCGTTTAGCAATATCGAGCTCGGAAATACCATATTCTTTATTGAAAGCGCTGCAATCCCAGATCATTTCATGACCTACGCGTCCCTGTTTGCCTTTGAACAAAATTTTAAAGCCGAGCTTTTCAAATGAAGAAGCCAGATAGTTCGCATTCAGGATAGCCATTTCAGTTACGTACTTCAAACCTTCTGCTCCGAGCATCAACAGATAGCCATAGGTCACAGGCAGCATGCTCACCGAGCCATAAGGAGCGGCTGACACAGCATGTATTCCTTGTTCTCCGCCAGTCTTCACCACTGCATGTGAAGGTAAGAAATCTACCAGGTGTTTAGCCACACAGATCGGACCGACACCCGGGCCACCACCACCGTGAGGCATAGCAAACGTCTTATGCAAATTTAAATGGCAAGCGTCGGCGCCGATAAATCCGGGACTTGTCAAACCACATTGACCGTTCATATTCGCTCCGTCCATAAAGACCTGTCCACCGTTATCATGAATAATCTTCACCAGTTCCCGGATTGATTCTTCAAAAATACCATGGGTAGAAGGATAAGTAATCATAGCCCCGAACAGATTGTCTTTATTCGCTTCCGCTTTAGCCCGAAAATCTTCGACATCGATATTTCCTTCTGGATCGGTAGCCGTTACGATAATCTGCAAACCGGCCATAGCACTGGAAGCCGGATTCGTACCATGAGCGGAGGCGGGGATCAACATCACCTTCCGGTGACCTTCTCCACGGGAAATATGATATTGACGTAATACCATCAGAGCGGTATATTCACCGGCAGCACCGGAATTCGGCATCAGGCTGCAACCTGCAAATCCGGTCACTTTTTCCAGCATTTGTTCCGTCTCACGGATCATTTGCTGATACCCTTCCGCCTGATCAAACGGAACAAAAGGATGCATACCTCCGAATTCAGGCCAGGTGATCGGCATCATCTCTACAGCGGCATTCAATTTCATCGTACAAGAGCCCAAAGAAATCATAGAGGTCGCCAAAGAGATATCCCGGCGTTCCAGATTCTTCATATAACGCATCATGGCCGTCTCGGAATGATAGATATTGAATACCGGCTGAGCCATAAACTCATCCTCCCGCAACATGTCAGGATCGAGTACGGTGCAATCGTCCAGGAAAGTCACTTTCTCAGCTTTCTTCCCAGCAGCTTCGGCAAAAATACCGATGATCTCATTGATTTCAGCTTCACTGATCTTCTCGTCGGTCGATAATCCGACAGTCGTTCCGCAAGCACAATAGAACAGATTGATCTGATGTTCCAAAGCTACTTCCCGAATCATTTCCTGAGTCACTCCCTGCGGCAGCACGAAACGGATCGTATCGAAGAATTTTCCTTCCTTCAGCTGATAGCCGTATTTACTAATTTCTTCCGCCAGAATAACAGCAGCCGAATGGATATGCCGTGCTATCCGCTGTAAACCTTCCCGACCGTGCCATGCACCGTAGAAACCAGCCATCGTAGCATTCAATGCCTTGGCTGTACAGATATTTGAAGATGCTTTTTCACGTTTGATATGTTGTTCACGGGTTTGCAAAGCCAGACGCAATGCTTTATTTCCTTGAGCATCGATCGTTACACCGATAATACGTCCCGGAATATTCCGTTTGTATTCTTCCTTAGTAGCCATGTAGGCAGCATGAGGACCACCGTATCCCATCGGGATACCGAACCGCTGCGAAGTACCGACAACCACATCGGCCCCCCACTCTCCGGGAGGAGTCAATAATACCAAACTCATCAAATCGGCGGCAACAGTCAAAAGAGAACCATTGGCATGTACCCGATCGGCAAAAGCTCTGTAATCCCGGATCGCACCGTTAGCAGCAGGATATTGTACTAAAGCTCCGAATATTTCCGGAGTAAATTCAAAAGTATCGTAATCTCCGTAAACCAGTTCGATTCCCTGAGGAGCAGAACGTGTGACTAATACATCTTTAATCTGAGGGAATACTTTATTATCTACAAACAACTTGTTTGCTCCGGCTTTCTTCATTTCCTTTCCCCGCAGAGCATACATCATAGTCATTGCTTCTGCCGCAGCAGTCGCTTCATCCAGCAGAGAACAGTTGGTGATCTCCATAGCTGTCAGTTCGATAATCATGGTCTGATAGTTCAGCAAAGCTTCCAGACGTCCCTGGGATACTTCGGCCTGATAAGGAGTATAAGAAGTATACCAAGCCGGATTTTCCAATATATTCCGGATAATAACAGCCGGAGAAATGGTATCGTAATATCCTTGTCCTATAAACGAACGATATAGTTTATTCTTAGCAGCGACAGCCCGTATCCGAGCTAAAAACTCATCTTCAGTCAAAGGAGCAGGCAAATCCAACAGTTCCTGTAAACGGATGGATGCCGGTACTGTTTGTTCTATCAATTCGTCGACAGACTTCACTCCGATCACCTTCAACATCTCCTCTACATCTTCCGGACGTGGGCCGACATGTCTTCCTAAAAATTGTTCTTTAGCCATTGTTATATCATTAAAATTAATTGAAAACGTTTTCAAAATTAAAGGCGTGTAAAATTAAAGATATTCCGGCATATCTAATCTATATTTCCCGGAAAATTTTCAAACATTCCCTTCCTCCTGTCTTTTCTGAAAATCAGGCCTCCCAATTCAGTACAATTGTGGAAAAATTCTACAATTGTAGAAAATATCCTTTTACATTGTAGAAAAATTCTACACATCTCTATTTTTTCAAGAAAACGGTCATCCACTGATAACCAACAACTTAAACCACAAACCTCAATTATGGCACACTAATCGTTATATCATAAAACGAATGGCATAAGCTGAACCCAGAGTTCCTTTCCTTTTTCAACTTGCTGCCCTTTTCAAAAAATACACCAATTCTTTCGGAAATTCCGACATTCATATAACACAACACTTTACTCTGGGTTCTGGCCGCCTTTCATTTCTCGCTCCGGTTTTTCCAACCATGAAATGCACAATTCGTTTATAGATTCCTGAATTCCGGATTTCCTCCTGCTTTAATCGCAATACATTCTGTTTCGATCAACCATCCGGGGCGACATACGGGAGCCAGAACAATCACTTTAGGAACATCGGGAAATTGTTGTTCCATCAAATCCCGGACAATCGGATAATCGGCGATATCCCGCAGATAAACGATCATTTGGGCCAGATCGGCTAAACTACTTCCAGCCTCTTTCAACAAAGCTTCGATATTAAGTAACATCCTGCGCGTCTGCCCTGCAATATTCCCTGGATAAACAACTTCCCCCCGATTGTCGATACTCGCTGTACCAGAAATAAAGATATGCTTACGATCACCGTATTCCACTGCCGTTCCCCGTTCGAAAGTCACCCCATATTCATAAGTAGGATTCAGATACTCCGGGGCATGCAAAAAACGAATCTGCTCTGCCTGCAAGCCATCCACAGCATAAGCATCCAATAACACCAAACTACGGGAATCGGCAATCTGTCCCTGAATACCGGTACTAGCCAGATAGTGTGTTTTCTCGGTCAATCCCAAACGTACAAATTCTTCTTTTCTTCCTTTTACCACTCCGGCATAATTCACATCGACATCACGGACAAAAAACCAGGTCCGGATTGATCCGCAAAAAAGAGGTAATCCCGGGAAACGCTTTTTCATTCCAAGGCCATTTCCAAACAAGGGATATTTCGGTATGGAGCAGCGTCTAATACGGAAAATCCCCGGTGTATCAAAGACAACTGTTTCAAATCGATATCCAGCAAACGTTCCACAGCTCCGGTCCATAATTCCAGATCAGGACATACCGGATTTTTGAGCATCACAGGAATATCCACACCCCTCAACACTTCAGCGATTTCCTGTATCATAAAGGGGCTGACAGTAGTACGTGCCCCAATCCATAAAATATCGATACCATATTTTAGTGCAACTTCAGCTTGACGGGGAGTAGCCACCTCGGTAGCCACCTGCATACTTAATTCCTGCTGTACCTGTTGTAACCACCGCAAGCCTGGTTCTCCCACCCCTTCGAAATGATGAGCCCTTGAACGGGGTTTCCAAATCCCTCCCCGCAGTGTCTGTATCCCTATCTTCTTCAGGCCACGCGCTGTTGCGAACAATTGCTCTTCAGACTCAACACTACAAGGCCCTGCGACAATCTGAATTGCTTTCTCATTCCATAAAAACATAGCTTCAAAATTTTGAAGCAAAAATACATTCCTATAAAAGATGTAAAAACACCTAATATTACTGAAATATTTCCAAAGAATGCCTAATTCTGGGGATGCTATACCCTCAAAAGTTTTCCGCTCCCCCGGACAGGAACCAGGGAATTTCATACATAAAAATTGATAATCAACGGAATTGTTCTTGATTTAAAGAAAAATATTTTCCCTTCATCCGAAGCAACTCTTCATGGGTACCCCGCTCGACGATCTGCCCGCGTTCAAGCACCAAAATCATATCGGCATTACGGATAGTAGAAAGACGATGGGCGATGATCAGACTGGTACGCCCCTGCATCAATTGGTCTAATCCTTTTTGTATCAGGATCTCACTTCTGGTATCGATATTACTGGTTGCTTCATCCAATAATAAAATGGCAGGATCGGCCACTGCCGCCCGGGCAATGTTCAGCAATTGTCGTTGTCCCTGGCTCAAATTAGCACCATCATTCTCCAGTAAAGTATCGTAACCATGAGGCAACCGCTTAATAAATGAATGAGCCGCAGTCAGTTTAGCCGCCTCAATGACCTCTTCGTCGGTGGCTTCCAAACGGCCGAAGCGGATATTTTCCCGTACCGTACCTGTAAATAGATGGGTATCCTGTAAGACAATAGCCATCGAGCGCCGAAGACTATTCCGGTGTATGCAACGAATCTCCTGCCGGTCTATACGGATTTCTCCTGACCGGATATCGAAAAATCGGGGTAACATACTGAGTATCGTCGTTTTACCGGCTCCGGTAGCTCCAACCAAAGCAATCTTACGCCCGGCTGCCGCCTGAAAAGAAATGCCTTTCAGAATCATTTTTTCCGGTCGGTAGCCGAACCAAACTTCCTTCATAACCACCTCTCCCTTCACTTTCTCCAGATTCACGGCCTCCGGTAAATCGGGAGCTTCCGGTTGTTCGTCGATCACCTCGAATATTCGTTCAGCTCCAGCCAAAGCTGCCTGGATGCTATTATAAAGACTCGCCAGCTCGTTGATAGGACGTCCGAACTGTCTGGAATATTGCAAAAATGCTGCCAAACCTCCCACATCAAAACCCCGGAATATAGCTAACAAAGCCCCCACAATAGTGATCAGCACATAGTTCAAGGTACTCAAATTTTGCATCACAGGCATCATCAAGCCCGAATAGAACTGCGCTTTCAGTGATTTTCCCTTCAGATCCTGGTTCAGTTCCTCGAAATCTGAGATTGCCTTCTGTTCGTGCCCGAACACTTTTACTACCTTCTGCCCGCTAATCATCTCCTCGATATATCCGTTTATCGAACCCAAAGATGCCTGTTGTGCCTTAAAATATTGCCGACTTTTACGAACAATTCCCCGGGCACTCCAAAACATCAGTGGGACAGTAACCAAAGTGACCAAGGTCAAGATCGGGCTGATGACCAACATCAGACAAAAAATACCCACTACGGTCAAAGCACTCGACAACATATCCGACAAGCTATCCGTCAAAGCATCACTAATCCGGTCCATATCGTTGGTATAGCGACTCATCAAATCACCATGCTGGTGGGTATCGAAATACCCCACCGGCAGCTGTTCCATCTTCCGAAACAAATCTTCGCGCATCCGGGCCACAGTCCGCTGCCCGATCTTATTCAGCAAGCGGTATTCCACATAAACAGCAAACACTCCGGTCAGATATACCCCGATAAGTATCCCCAACATCTTACCCAACCCCAGGAAATCTCCGGGAATAATATAGCGATTGATAATCGGACGGAGCAGATAAGAACCTCCCAGATTAGCGGCAATACTCAGCACGATCAAAACGCCGATGACAGACAATAACAGCCGATCGCATACCAGATAAGAAGTCAGCCGGAACAGAGTTTGTCTTCCCGCTTTAGGCTTAGCTTGATATTTCAGGTGATCTCCGTGTGCCATAACTAATTTAAAATTTGCTGTGAGTTATAAATCTCCTGATATATCCGGGAGGTCGCCATCAATTCATCCGGTGTACCGATAGCCTCAACTTCACCGTCTTCCAATACGATTACCCGATCGGCAGACTGCATTGTATTGATCCGTTGTGTTATAATCAGTACAGTAGTATCTTTCAGCAAACAATTGAGATTATTCCTGATCCGGAGTTCTGTTTCCGAATCCACAGCACTCGTACTATCGTCCAAAATCAAAATCTTAGGTTTCCTCAGCAGAGCCCGGGCAATGCAAAGACGTTGTTTCTGTCCTCCCGAAAGATTGATTCCTCCGCGTCCTAATATCGTCTGGTACCCTTCGGCGAGTGTCAGAATAAAATCATGTACCTGAGCCACCCGGCAGGCCTCTTCGGCTTCTTCCAGAGTAGCATCCGGTTTTCCCCATCTCAGATTTTCCAATATGGTTCCTGTAAACAATTCATTCTTTTGTAATACCATACCGATACGGGCATGTAACTCTTTCAGATGATAATCCTTCACAGGTACACCATCGATGCGAAGTTCTCCCCCCGTAACATCATAAAGTCGGGGAATCAGCTGCACCATCGAACTCTTAGCCGCCCCGGTAGCCCCGACAACAGCAACTGTCTCCGCCGGCCGGATATGAAAGTTTACATTCCGTAAGACATCGTTTTCTCCATTACCATACCGGAAGCTAACATTCACAAACTCCACTTCCCCCCGTTTTATTTTATACCGGTCCGCCAAGCCTTCGGGCGTATTCGCCAAAGAAGGTGTAGTATTCAAGACCTCCATAATCCGGCGTGAAGAAGCCGAAGCACGGGCAGATGCCATGATAAACATCGACAACAACATCAGCGACATCAACACCTGTGCCAGGTAATTCACAAATGAAATCAACTCTCCGATCTGCAATTCCCCTTCCATCACCTTATATCCGCCTACCCACAAAATAGCGATTACCGACAAATTCATCACCAACTGCATCACCGGAAAAATCGCAACAATAATATTCGAAGCCCGGATCACCATATCCCTCAGTTCCTCACTGCTACGTACAAATTTTCGTGCTTCGAAGTCTTCTCTTACAAACGATTTTACCACCCGAATATTAATCAGGTTTTCCCGAACCACACCATTCAGCTGATCAATTTTCTGCTGCACTTTTAAAAAATAAGGAAATCCCTTTCTCAGAATCACAAAAACAGCGATACTCAACGCCGGAATCGAAGCCATCAAGGTAAGAGCTAACTGCTTATTGATCTGTACAACAAAAAATATGGCCATCACCAACATAAACGGTGAACGCAACATCATCCGCATCGACATCAGCACTACCTGCTGTATCCGTGCTATATCATTCGTCAGGCGGGTAATCAATGAGGAGGTACTGAAATGATCGAGATCAAAAAAAGACAAACGCTGGATTTTTTCGAACAGAGCCCCTCGTAAATCCGTACCGAAACCGATAGAAGTACGCGAAGCGATATAGACATTCACCACACTAAAGCCCAATCCCGATAAGGAGATAAGAATCATATACACCCCTTTCTCTGCAATCAGTGACAAATCGCGCTTCATCACTCCTTGATCGACTATTTCGGCCATATACATGGGCTGTATCGTTTCACACCATACAGTAATCAATACAAGGATAGGGCAAAGAGCCAGACTTATCTTATATTTTCGGAGTATATGCCAATATCTGCGCATGTCATCCAATTTTTTCCATAACTTCATTAAAAATACAACGAATGTAAGGAAATATTAGTTTAGCCAGTATAATCAGATAAAAAAAAGCGAGTCACTTTCGTAACTCGCTTTCAAAATTCGGCGCCAACCTACTCTCCCACCATAAGGCAGTACCATCGGCACTCAGGGGCTTAACTTCTCTGTTCGGAATGGAAAGAGGTGGATCCCCCCGGT